>CAIYXO010000258.1 GCA_903930165.1 uncultured Verrucomicrobiota bacterium
CCGACGGCATGGGACCGAAGGCGCCTGGGAATCCGAATTGAGGGGCGAGGTGGTGTTCCGGGCCGACGCCGATCCTTCGGCGCGGACGACGACCCGGGCCGTGGACTGGGAAGCCACCGCGTTGTGGTCCGACGAGACGCCTCCGCGGCTGCTGTCCTGGAAGCCGAGGATCCGCGGATCGCACGAGGCTTCGAAGCCCTCGTTTGAAGTCTGGGCGGACCTCGTCATTCCCACGAACGGCGTCGGACTGTTCACCGATCCGTTGCTGGTCGACCCGGAAGGTTCCGGCGCGGGCCTGATCCTGGGAGGTGCGGGAGTGAAGGCGCGGCTGGAAGGCGGCCGATGGGATTGGGTTCCCGCCGGGTTGGGAGCGCCGGAACGGGTCGTGGCGATGGTGTTCGGCCCGGTCCACACCGGAGGGCCGTCGGTCCTTTGGGTGGCCGACGGCGAGGGTTTGCGTCGGCGGGAGGGAGGTGTTTGGAAGCGCGTCTGGAATGCCCCGGCGAAGCTCCGGCTGCCGCAGTCCCTGACCCTCGGGGACATCGACGGCGACGGCGACATCGACGTGTGGCTGACCCAATACAAGATCCCGTATGTCGGGGGACAGTTCCCGTCGCCTTACTACGACGCCAACGACGGGAATCCGTCCTACCTGCTGCGCCAGGACGGAACTGCGTTCACCGACGTCACGGAATCCGCGGGACTGGGGTCCAAGCGGTATCGGCGCACCTACAGCGCCTCGTGGTTGGACCTCGACGGCGACGGCGACCTGGATCTCGTCAACGTGAGCGACTTCGCCGGCGTGGACCTCCACCTCAACGACGGGGGCGGACGGTTCCGGGACATCACTGCGGTCCTTTCGGAGACGCGGCACCTGTTCGGGATGTCCCATGCGGTCATGGACCTCGACGGCGACGTGTTGCCGGACCTGTTGGCGACGGGAATGGATTCGCCGGTGGCGGCCCAGCTGGATGCGGCCGGCCTGGGGCGTCCGGGCTTCCCGGATCACACGCGACTGCGTGCGGCGATGACCTTCGGGAACCGCGCCTGGGTGGGCCGGAACGTGGGCGGGGAATACCGGATGGAGCCTTCACCGAGGACGGAGGCGTTGCGACGGGGCGGATGGGCGTGGGGCGTGGCGGTGTTGGACTGGAACAACGACGGGTTGGACGACGTCTACGTGGCGAACGGTCACGAGACCTTCCCGAGCCGCGTCGACTACGAGCGCCAGTTCTGGACGCACGACATCCACGTGGGCGGATCGACCAACGACCCGGCGGCGCTGCTCTACTTCACCCAGGCGGCCGAGAAGCGGCGCGAGACCGGCAGGTCCTATGGCGGATGGCAGGCCAACCGGCTCTTCACCGGAGTGCGTGGAGGCGGCGCGGTGGACGAAGGCTGGATCCGCGGCGTGGCGTTGACCGAGGACTGCCGGAACGTGGTCGTCGGGGACTTCGACCGGGACGGCCGGGTCGACCTCGCGGTGACCACCTACGAGCAATGGCCGGTGGCGCGCCAGCGTTTGGTGATCCTGCGGAACGTCTCGGAAGAGAAGGGTGGGTGGATCGGGTACCGGTTGCCGGTGCACGTGCCGGGATCGTGGGTCGAGCTGGAGACGACCGCGGGAGCGCGTCGGGTCTGGAGGGTCACCGGCGCGGGTTACCGCAGCCAGGAGACGGAGGCGGTCCATTTCGGCCTGGGGACCGCAAAGGTGCTCCGGTCGGAGTGGGTCTGGCCCGGAGGCAGGAGGGTGAGGCTGCCGGTCGAGGCCGGCCGATGGCACGAGGCGGGCGGCCCATAGGTCCCAGGAGTCCTATAGGTTCTATAGGACCCATGGGACGGATGGCTCAGCGATCCGGGAACTCGAACTCGACC
>CAIYXO010000259.1 GCA_903930165.1 uncultured Verrucomicrobiota bacterium
CGGCCGACAACGTCGGGCTCAAGATCAGCCTAGCGCTGACCTGGCAGGTCAGTGATCCGGTGAAGGCCTTGCACGGGGTGCAGAACTGGCACGACAGCCTCTATCAGGTCGTCCAGCTCGCGCTCCGCTCCGTCATCGCGACCCAGACGTCCGAGACGCTCCTGGAGAAGCGCTTGGAGATCGGGTCCCAACTGCTGGCGCAAGCCGGACCTGAGGCCGAGAAGATCGGCATCACCGTTTCTGCCTTGGCCGTGAAGGACGTGATGTTGCCTGCGGATCTGAAGAAGCTCTTCAGCGAAGTGCTCAAGGCGAAGCAGGAGGGCATCGCCGCCTTGGAGCGTGCAAGGGGCGAGACGGCGGCACTCCGCAACCTCGCCAACGCGGCCAAGATGCTGGAGGGCAACCCGGCGCTCCAGAACCTGCGCCTGCTGCAGACCATGGCCAGTGCCGGGCAGTCCGGAAGCACCTTCGTCTGGGGGCTGCCGAACGGGTTCGTCCCGGTCCCGGCTAACTCCGACCGAAGCCGCCGACAGGTGGACGCGAAGACGACTTGAATCCTGACACGCTCCCATGCGGCCAGCAGTTGGCCGCATGGGAGGAGGCGATACGGGCTAAGCCTTCCCATACCATGACTGACTTCATCCATCTCGACGGATCCCAAGGCGAAGGCGGCGGGCAGATCCTGCGGTCGGCGCTGGCGCTCAGCGTCGTCACCGGCCGGCCGTTCCGCATCGACCGCATCCGGGCGGGCCGTCCCAGGCCGGGTCTCATGCGCCAGCACCTGGCGTGCGTGGAGGCCGCGGCGCGCATCGGCTCGGCCACGGTCGAGGGGGCGGCGCTCGGCTCCGGGGAGATCACCTTCACGCCGGTTGCGGTCGTGCCCGGGTCCTACGAGTTCCGGATCGCCAGCGCGGGCAGCACGATGCTGCTCCTGCAGACCATCCTGCCGCCGCTGCTGCTGGCCGACCAACCGAGCGAACTGCTGCTGGAAGGCGGAACGCACAACCCGTTCGCGCCGCCGTTCCCGTTCATCGACCAGGCCTTCCTGCCCCTGCTGCGGCGGATCGGTTTCGACGTCGAGGCGTCCCTGGAACGTCCCGGGTTCCATCCGAACGGCGGCGGCCGTTGCCGCGTCGTCATCCGTCCCGCCAGCACGTTGAAGCCCCTCCGTCTGGAAGGCGGAGCCGGCGCGATGCCGGCGTCCCTCGGCGCAGTGGTCCGTCTTGCCGGCCTGTCGCGGCAGATCGGCGAGCGGGAATTGGCCGTCGTGCGTCAGCGGCTCGGCCTGGCCACGGAGCACGCCACCGTGGAGGTGGACACGGCGGCCATCGGGCCTGGCAACACCGTTCACGTCTCCGCAGCGGGCGAAGGCTTCTCCAACGTCTTCACCGGCTTCGGCGCGCCACGGGTCCGTGCCGAGCAGGTCGCCGAGGAGGCGGCCGGTGCGGCGGAGCGGTTCCTGGCGAGTGGCGCGGCGGTGGACGAACACCTCGCCGACCAGTTGCTGCTGCCGCTGGCGCTGGCGCGTGGCGGAAGCTTCACGACCACGGAACCCAGCGGGCACACCCGCACGAACGCGCAGATTCTCCGGGAGTTTCTCCCGGTCACGATCACCACGGAGCCGGTCGGACCGGCCGCGTGGCGTCTCCAAGTCGATACCCAGTTTGTCCCATGAACGAAAAACACCTCACCAAGATGGGCGTGCCGCCGGGCGAGCCGGTCCGGCAGGCGCTCGCCTTCATCTCCCGCTACTGCATTGCCGGGAACGACAAGAAGCTGATCCCCCAGGCCGTCGAGGCGGTCTACCGCGACCCTGGCGCCTACGTGGACGACGGGCTCCGTGGGGACTTCGCCCGTTCGCTGCTGGCCGTGCCGACGGGCTTCACGCCGGGCTCCGCGCCGTGGCGGCAGTGGGGCCGGGACCTCGACGTGCAGGCCCTGGCGCAGATGGCCCGCGCCTGCGAGCTGCCCGTCGCGGTCGCCGGCGCGCTGATGCCCGACGCCCATGTCGGCTACGGCCTGCCGATCGGCGGCGTGTTGGCGACGGAGGGCGCCGTGATCCCGTACGCCGTCGGCGTGGACATCGCCTGCCGCATGAAGCTGACGGTGCTCGACTGGCCCGTCTCGGCGCTGACCGGACGGCATGAGGAACTCGTGCGCGCCATCGAGGCGGAGACGCGCTTCGGGGTCGGGTCGACCTTCAAGCAGCGTCGCCAGCACGAGGTGCTGGACGCCGACTGGACGGTGTCCAAGCCGACGAAGAGCAACCGTGACCGCGCCTGGGCCCAGCTCGGGACCAGCGGGAGCGGGAACCACTTCGTGGAGTTCGGGACGCTGACGGTGCGGCCGTCGACGGAGCCTCCCGTGTCGGCTGCGTCCGCCCCGACCCTGCCGCCGGGCGAGTACCTGGCGTTGCTGTCGCACAGCGGCAGCCGGGGAACCGGCGCGGCCGTGTGCGACCACTTCAGCAAGCTCGCCATGTCCCTGCACCGCGAGCTGCCGAAGGAGTACCAGCGTCTGGCGTGGCTCGACCTCGATTCCCCGGAGGGCCAGGAGTACTGGGCGGCCATGGAGCTGATGGGGCGCTATGCGGCGGCGAACCATGAGCTCATCCACCGCCACATCGCCCGCAACCTCGGCGCACAGGTGCTCCTCGACATCGAGAACCACCACAACTTCGCGTGGAAGGAGCGCCACGTCATCGACGGCGTGGCGCGGGACGTGGTCGTGCACCGCAAGGGCGCGACGCCGGCGCATCCCGGTGTCCTGGGCATCATTCCCGGCTCGATGGCCACGCCGGGATTCGTGGTCCGCGGAAAGGGCGGCGAGGGTTCCCTCGGTTCCGCGTCGCACGGGGCCGGCCGCGTGATGAGCCGGACCAAGGCGGAACAGACGTTCGAGTGGAGCGCGGTGAACCCGGTGCTCCGCGAGCGGAATGTCCGCCTGCTGTCCGCGGGACTCGACGAGGTGCCCGGCGTCTACAAGGACATCCACCAGGTGATGGCCGCGCAGACGGACCTGGTCGAGGTGCTCGCCGAGTTCATGCCGCGCCTGGTGAAGATGGCCCCGAGCGGGGAGCGGCCTGAGGACTGAGCACAATGGCAACGAGGCAGGAGTCCCCCTTGCGAGGGGACCCTGCCTCTTCGGGGTACGGAGTCCCGGCGTCAGCCGGTGGAGATCCGGTGGGGCAGGGCGTTCGGGGAAGTGCCGGGGGCTTAGGATTTGGAAGGTTTCCGCCGGCTGAAGCCGGTACTCCATGCCTGGTCGAGGGCACACTGGATCGTGGGTTGGGTTCCCACCTCGAAGACCTGAGCCCGGAGGGGACTCGAGCAATTAGGAGTAACCATGTGCAGCCCGCGATTTCAGGGGTACGGAGTCCCGGCTTTAGCCGGTGGAGATCCGGTGGGATAGAGCGTGTGGGGAAGTTCCAAGGACATCGGAATTGGAAGGTTTCCGCCGGCTGAAGCCGGTACTCCATGCCTGGTCGACGGCACACAGGATCGCGGGTTCACCACCTCCTCCGTGCCCTCCGTGTCTCTGTGGCCAACCCGTTCCCTCAGCTCCACACCCGGCGGAGGAAGCCGAGGAAGTTGCCGGAGAAGATCCCTTCGATGTCCGGCTGGGTGTAGCCGCGACGTCCGAGTATCCCGACGAGGCGTTGCAGGTCGGCGATGGACTGCAGGTCCTGCGGCATCTGTTCGGTGCCGAAGGCGCCGTCCGCGTCGGAGCCGATCCCCACGTGGTTCGCGTTGCCGGCGATCTGGCAGACGTGGTCGATGTGGTCGGCGACGCGTTCCAACGTGAGCTGGAACTCCGCCGGGGTCGACTTCAGGTGACGCCATCCGTGCACCAGCATGATGGCGTCCACCGCCACGCCGATCACCGCGTCGCGCGCGACCAGCTCGCGGATCTGCTCGTCGGTGAACTGGCGGTTCCAGTCCGCAAGCGTTCGGCAGTTCGAGTGGCTGGCCCAGACGGGGCCGCCGAACCGGTCGAGGGCGTCGCGGAACGAGGCGTCGCAGAGGTGGGTGACGTCGAGGATCATCCCGAGCCGTTCCACCTCGGCCAGGAGCTCGCGGCCGAATGGCGTCAGCGGCTGGTCGTCGTCGGTGCCGCCGCCGCAGCGGCCGGGGCCGTAGTGGGTGAGCCCCACCGCCCTCAGTCCCTGGGAATACGCCCGTTCGAGATGGGCCGGCGTGACGATGGAATCAGCCCCTTCCAGGCTCAGGATGTAGCCGATCGCCTTCGGGGTGGCCCCCTCGGCCGACCAGTCGGTCAGGTGACGTTCCAGTCCGGAACGGTCTCGGATCTGTCGCAGTTCGCCCTGCGATTCCATCTCGCGGTACCAGGCCAGCTGTCCTTGGGTCTGGGCCCAGGCCTGTTCCGGGCTGGCCCAGCCGGGCATGCGGCTGAAGCGGTCGACCGTGCGCGCGATCTGGGTGGCCACGCACAGCCCCATCCGACCCCGACGCATCTCGGGGAAGGTGACGACGCCGTTGCCGCGGTCCGGGCGGTCCTTGAGGTGCTGCTCCCGGCGCCGCACCGATTCGAGCGATCCCCGCAGGTCCCGGTTCCATTCCAGGGCGTTCATGGCGAGGTCGAGGTGGACGTCGAAGAGAAGCGGGGACGGATTCATGGCGGGGCCGGCGTCGGATTCCCGACCGTGGATCGGCCGGGACGGTCCGAGACTCCGTCCTCGCCACCACCAAGGCAACCGGGATCCCGAAGCCGGGTGCGATCGGCCTGAGCCGGAGCAATTCAGCAGGGGCGACAACCGACCTCACGCAAAAACGCCAAGCCGCCAAACGGGGTGATGGGTCCGGGATCGGGAATGCGATCCCCGTTCGGTTCGCGGCTCCGTTACGGGACTCCTGCCGCTTCCTCCTCGCTCCCCAGCGGTTTTGCGGCCTTGCGTGCCGTTCGATTCCCGAATCGTTCCCGCCGGGTCTACCGACGCTTCCGCAGGAGCGCCCCGAGTCCGGACAGGAAGGCGCCAATGAATCCCCAATGCGCCGGCTCCGGAACCGTTGTGGGCGAGGTGGTCACCGTCAGACTCCATCGCTCCAGGGTCACCAGTCCGCCCGATCCGAGGTCGGCGGCGTAGAGGATCCAGTCGCCGGCCACCGGCACTCCGGCGAAGGAACCGAAGGTCGCTGTGATTGGCGTGGAGGCGGTCACCGAAGCCGGATCGGCATCCCTCCCGGAGGGCGCCCAGGTGCCGGTGAGACGGTCTCCCAAGGGCGTCGACTCGTTGCCGAAAAGGCTCGTCCTGTAGGCGTGGATGTCCTCGCCGCCCGCCGAGAAGGTCACCGTCATTCCAGGATCCGCGTAGCCGCCGGCAAGACCGGCATTGCGGCCGACGCGATTCAACAGCACGACGAACCCGCTCTCGTGGGAGAGGCTCAGGTACACGTCCCCGTTGCGGCTTCCGGGACCTCCGAGGGAGACGTCGACGGTCAGGCTGGTGATGTAGCCGGGGGCCGTCAGCGTCCGGACGTCGACCAAGCCTGAGGGATCGTTGTCGGGGAGGACCAGGTTCACCTCGTTGGGACCGGACAGCACGATCTGGCCGCGCAGATCGATGGTCATGGCGGCTAGCGAGAGGGCCGTTCCCAAGGCCGTCCAAAAGGGTCGCCGATGCTGTCGACGGGGTGTGGATGGGAATGAGGTGGGCGTCATGGCTGGACGGTCCGGTAGAAGCGGCCGGGTTCGCCGCTGGTGTCGACGAACAGGATCTGTCCCGAGGCTCCGGCCCTCAGGGTGGTCTGGGTGGTCCACTCCCCGCCGAGCAGATTGGAGGTGGTCTGGACGGCGTACTGGCGGCCGGGAATCCCGAGGAAGCGGATCTCCAGTCCGCCGGCGACCACACGGATTCCGAGGAGGTTCCGGCCCGGTCCGGAGGTGGCGAGGGTCAGGGAGACCACGGCCTGGGCCGTGCCGCCGAATCCGTCGCGGACGCGGTAGTGGAACCGGTCGGGCACGGCGCCGGCCGGGGGGGCGAATAGACCAGGCTGGCGTTGGTGAGAACGAGGCTTCCGCCGGATTCCCCGATGGGATCGAAGCCTTCGAGTTCGAGGAGATCGCCGTCCGGATCGGTGTCGTTGGCGAGCAACGACGCCACCGGGATCACGAGCCCGGAAGCGGCCGGACGCTGGAAGGAGTCCTCCAGGGGCCTCGGGGCCGAGTTCGGGAGGAGGAGCACACGGTCCGGCCCGTCGGCGGGAAGCGGCCCATTCCCGTCGAACACCGCCTGGCCCTCGAAGCGCCATTCCCCGGCGGCGGACGGATCCGGGTCCAGCCGGTAGGCCAGTTCACGAAGGTCCCGGTCGAGGAAGGGACCCCATTTCACGCGACGGTTCCGCTCGTCCCAGACGCCGCCGTGGCTGATCCCTCCCGGGACAGCGCCGGCGGGCAGACGTTCCTCGAAGGCGTACACGGCGACGCCGGGTGCCGGCTCGATCCGGTTGGTGACCCACAGGGGGCTGCCCGACCGATGGGTCGGGGGAAGCCGTCGGGCGACGACGCTGTCGAAGCGTTCCAGCTCCACGCCCCCGTCTCCCGTGATCTCCACCGGGTCGAGGTCGAAGGCGGACCGGCCTTGGAAAGACCCGCGGACAATCGTGTCGGAAGGGGGCATCAGGACGGCCGTGAGCAGACGCGGTTGGTCGTCGAGGAACGGCCCCCAGCGCAGGACACCCAAGCCGTCGAACACGCCCCCATCGGTCGCGGTGAGCACGGTCCAGCCCGGCGGAATCCGGTCCTCCACCGCGTGGGCCGAGGTGCCGGCCGCCGGCGAAACCTGCCAGGTCGCCTCGAGGGAGGTGCCCGGCCGGAAGGTGGACGGCAGATGGCGGACGACCGAGCCGGCTCCGAGGACGATGTTCGGGTTGCCCGCCGCGGGCTGGGTGATGCCATCGAAGGAACCGACGCCATCGAAGGAACCTCCGCTCGGACCCGGAATCACCGAGTAGGTCAACGTCCGCGGCACGGCATCGAAGAATGGCCCCCAGCGGACCGTGCGGTCGTCGGACGAGACCGTGGCTCCGTTGTCGGCGGCGGTGACCTGCCAGCCGATCGGAACGGTTTCCGCCACGGCGTACACCTGCGCCGCCGGGGCGGGGATGGCGGCCAGGGTGACCGTGAAGGGTTGCCCTGGCCGGAAGGCGGACGGAAGGGTCCGGATCACCGAGCCTCCGGACGCGGCAATCCGGAAAGTTCCGGCCACCGGGAGGGATTCGCGGTCGAACGCGGCCGTGCCGGAGAAGACGCCTTCCGACACCTGCCCGGCAGGCGGCAGGACCGTGTAGGAAAGCGTGCGGACCGCCGTGTCGGTGAAGGGGCCCCACTTCAGTTGTCCCGTCAGCGGGTCCTGCATTCCGCCTTCGACAGGGCCGGAGAGCGTCCAGCCGGCAGGGAGGTCCTCCTGAAGCGACCAGGCGCCGACCGTCCATGCGGGGCGAACCTCGATGGTGACCGTCACGGGGACGCCCGGCTGGTAGTTCGCCGGCAAAGACCGCGTCGCGCGGCTGCCGCCGGCGGGGCTGACCACCCGCAGCTCGGCGGCCCCGCCGATGGCCATCGGACGTCCGTCAAGGGAGGCCGTGCCCTGGAAGACGTGGATCCGTCCACCGGCATCCAGGGGCGGCTCGAGTCGCGCGGTGAGGATCCGTGAAGAGGCGTCGAAATAGGGACCCCACTTGATCCGGTGGGTGTTGGTGTCCAGTCGTCCACCGTGCGAGATCTGCGTCGCGTTCCATCCTGCCGGCACCGAGTCCTCCACGGCGTGGACCGCGATGTGGGAGGCCGGAGCGGAGGTCACGGAAAGCTGGAAGGCGGTTCCGGCGAGGACTTCCGCCGGAATCCCGCGGGTCACTAAGCCGTCCCCGCCGACGGTCCGGGCGGCCAACGGAAGCCACGCCAGGCCGGCCAGGAAGGCCAGGGCGATCCAGCGGTGGAATGGGAGGCGGGCGGGAGACATCCGGGCGGGATGCGGGTTCAACGTGCGGACGTGTCGTCGATCCGGGCCCGGAAGAACCGGGCGGCGGTGTCGTCCTTCGGCGCCTGGAAACGCACCGTCCCGGTCGCGTCGGTCTCGACGATGGAGGAGGGTTCCCAGTGATCCAGGTCCGTGGACGTCTCCACCCGGTATCGCCGACCGCGAAGGCCACGCATGCGGAAGCCCGGGGTTCCGACTTCGGTGTCGGGATCCGCCTGGAGAAGCGGCGCGGCGCCTTGGCGCGCGATCTCGATTCCACCTCGCACCGACGCGGACTCGCCGTCGAAGGACGCGCGTCCGGTGAAGGCGGTCGCGTCCACCAGGGCCGTGGGGGCCACGATCCGGTAGCGCAGGGTCCGCGGGGCGCCGTCGAAGTAGGGCCCCCAGCGCAGACGTCCCGAGGGCCGGTCGATGCTCCCGCCGTCGGAGACGTCGACGACCTGCCAGCCCGACGGGACTTCCTCCTCCACCGCCCAGGCGGCCACCGAACCAAGCGGGGCGCCGATCAGTTCGACCGCGACCGTCTCGCCGCCGGTCGCCTCGACCGGCAGTTGGCGGTCGACCCGGGAAACGGCCTCCGTCGCGAGACTCTTGGACGTGTCCTCGTCGGTGGGACCGGCCGCGACGGTGTTGACCCACCACAGCGGCGCCGTCGCGGCGGCATTGGTGTCGAGTCGGTAGGTCTCGCCGCCCTTCCACAGCAGGCCGGCCCGGGTGACGTGGTCGATCGGGATGTTGGTCGGCGCGACCGGCCAGGGACGCCCGGTCTTCCAGGAAAGCGCGTAGGCGGTGATCTCGGTGATGCCGAGCGCGCGGTTGGCGGGGTTGAGATCGGCCGGATGGAGGGAGTCCTTCACGGTGGGATCCGTCTGGTTCAGGTACTCCAGGAGGTTCGACGCGCCGTCGCCGTCGGGATC
>CAIYXO010000260.1 GCA_903930165.1 uncultured Verrucomicrobiota bacterium
CCAGCGCTCGCTGAGCTGCGAAGTCCAGTCGGCACCGACGATGTTGCGGAAGTTGGTGCCTTCAGCGCGGAGCAACTGGGCCACACCTCCACCCGCCGAAGCCAACTGCTGCGGCTCCTGGGCTTGGGCGAAGTTGTCATAGACGGCGAGCTTGTTGTTCGCGTTGAACTGGTGGGTCAGACGAGCGTCCACCAAGTGGTTGTGGTCGATGTTCTTCTCGCGGTCGGCGAAGTACCGGAGAAGGTAGTCGTAGGAGAAACTCAGAGTGGTCTGTCCGTCGTTGATCGGCTGGCTGATGCTGAATCCAGGCGTGACCTCGAATCCGAAGCTGTCCTGCTTCGGGATGTCAGAACGGGTGTAGACGTTGTCGTTGTAGAAACCGGACAGGCCCGCGCGAAGGACCCAAGGCTTACCTTCCTGCGCTTGGGCGGCGGTGGATAGGGCAATGCCGGCAGCACCCAAGGTCAGGAAACTCGCGGCGGGGATGAGGTTTTTCATACGAAATCCGTTGGTGACAGCTCTGTTGGCGATTGTCGCGGTGCTCGATTGGCTCAATCGTTCTAAAAAATAATGGGCCTCGGTGTCAAACAGTTTCCCTGCAAGTTCCTCACAGACACGAGCCTGATTCCTGTCCGACGCCTCTGGCTGGAAGACGTTCAAAGTCCCTCTCGGCCAGCGGGAGACGTTGCAGGCGTCGGGAAGGTTTCGAGCCATTTCAGGCCCGGAAAATCCTTTTCCAACACCTCGCGCGAAGGGGTTTCGCCCCAACGGGTGACCGCGAAGACCTCGACGGGGTCACCTTCCCCCAGGCCCAAGCCCAGGCGTTGGCGCCGAAATCTTTCCCTGAGTGCAACCTCCCATCCGGCCACGTCGGCCGGGGGTTCCATTTCGTGCCGTCCCACCCACGGCAGCCATTCCCGTATCTGGCTTTGATGACACCAGGACTGCCTCACAATCTGGTCGAAAACGTCGGAAACCCCGATCGCGAAGTCGGGACCGCGGCCTCCTCCCGCACCCATGTACCCGTCGTAGGTGTTCAGGATCACGGGGGTCTTGACCCATTTGGAGCGCGTCTTGTCCTCCGTCGGATACTCGTCCAGATAGGCGTGAGGAACGTTGATCATGTATGCGATCCGACGCACGGCTTCGGCCACCGTGATGTGGTCGGGATGCACGCCCGCTCGGGGATCCTCCGGCAGGGGCGGACAGAACAGGTAGTCCGGCTCGAATTCCCGGATGGCCTTCCAAAGGGCCGCGAGCAGGTCGGTGCTCAACAGGCGTGCCTCACCGAACGGCCTTCCATCGGGCCGGCTCAGACGTTCGAACTCATATCCGCCGATCGCGGCGGCAGCGGCTTGTTCCGACAGCCGGATCTTCGCGGTCTCCTCCCGGGTTCGGAAGTGATGCCCCGACCGTCCGTCCGTGCAGACCAACACCTTCGCGCGGAAACCGGGTCCGGCAGCCTGACGGCATCGCTCAAAGGTGCCGGCCGCGACGAACTCGAAGTCGTCGAAATGTGCGTGAACACAGAGGATGCGCATGGGGACTCGCGAAGGCGGGAGAGATCGGTTGGTGGGCGGTGAGGGATTCGAACCCCCGACCAAATGCGTGTAAAGCATCTGCGCTAACCACTGCGCCAACCGCCCCCGAACCGGGAGGAAACCCTAGAGCAGCCCGGCAGCCGTTTTCAATCCGTCAATGCCGCCGCCGCTTTTCGGCCGGTGCGCCCGGGGACTGGCACAAACAGTCCTCCCGGGTACGCTGATGCCCATGAAGAACGCTGAGCTTGCCTCCGGATCCGGGTTCCCCGCCGCAGGGGACCCGTCGACCCTGGTGGTCCAACTCGGCCTTCCCGCCGGACCGGACGAGGCGTCGGGCACCGGTGTCGTCAGGATTTCGTGGAACGATCTCGCCGAGTTCCGCGACGTCTTGGTCTGCGGTCTCGAATGGCCGGCGATCGTCCGTGCCGCGGAACTGGCCCGCCTGGGCCATCATCGGGAACTGCTGGAACTCGACCGCAGCTTCGGAAGCGGGCTTCCCGTCCACCTTGCCAAGGCCTCGTGCTGCGTCGGCCGACGCCAGCTCGCGCGCCTGCGTTCCCTCCGCGACCAGCGGACCGTCCAACGCTACCTCGATGCCATCGAGACCGGCGAGGCCAAGGGTTGGAACCCGGTCGTCTACGGGGTGGTGCTCGCGGTGTTCGGGATCCCTCTCCGACAAGGGATCGTGCACTACGCCTCGGCCGTGCTGCGCTCCCATTTCGGGACGGTTTCAGGCGACGGCACCACCGCCGCCGGCCGTCTGGACAACCTTCTGGCTCCCCTGCCCCAGGCCGCCAACACGATGCTCGGGCCGGCTTCGACGCCCACGTTCGCGAAGTGACGAACCGGCAGGGATCCCACGAATCCCCTTTCCCACGGAGCCGCTCCGGGCTTTCCTCCGCCCCTTATTATGCTCAAGGCCGGTATCGTCGGTTTGCCCAACGTCGGGAAATCCACCCTGTTCAACGCCGTCACCCGAACCCGGAAGGCGCAGGCGGCGAACTACCCGTTCTGCACCATCGATCCCAATGTTGGTATCGTCACCGTGCCGGATGAACGCCTCGGCGTGCTCCAGGGGATCGCCAAGACCAGCGTCGTCATCCCCGCCGCGATCGAGTTCGTCGACATCGCCGGCCTGGTGAAGGGCGCCAGCTCGGGCGAAGGCCTCGGGAACAAGTTCCTCAGCCACATCCGCGAGGTCGACGCCATCGTCCAGGTCGTCCGGTGCTTCGAGGACGCCGACATCCACCATGTGACCGGCACCGTGGACCCAGTCCGCGACATCGAGACCATCAACACCGAGCTGGTGCTGGCGGACATGGAGTCGGTCAACAAGCGCCTGGACAAGGTCGCCAAGGACGCCAAGCGCGGCGACAAGGAGGCCCAGGCCGAGCAGGCGGTGCTGCTCAAGCTCAAGCCGCACCTGGACGCCGGGAAGCCGGCCCTCACCTGCGAGCTGACCACCGAGGACAAGGTGCTTTCGAAGACGTTCTGGCTGATGACCGACAAGCCCACGATCTTCGCCTGCAACGTGAAGGAGAGCGATCTGGCCACCGCTGAGTCGAATCCCTTCGTGGTCAAGGTCCGCGAATACGCCAAGACCCATCTGGGCTGCGAGGCGAGCGTGATCAGCGCCCAGATCGAGAGCGACTTGGTGGATCTCACCGACGAGGAGGCGAAGGCGTTCCTCGCCGAGATGGGCGTGAAGGAATCCGGCGTCGGGGCGTTGATCCGGGCCACCTATCACCTGCTGGGACTGCGGACCTACTTCACGGCGGGCGAGAAGGAAGTCCGGGCTTGGCCCATCCACGTGGGCGACACCGCCCCCAAGGCGGCGGGCGTGATCCACAGCGATTTCGAGCGCGGCTTCATCAAGGCGGAGACCGTGGCCTACGCCGACTTGGTCCGGCTTGGCTCGGTGGCCGCCGCCCGCGAAAAGGGATTGTACCGCATGGAAGGCAAGGAATACGTCGTGGCCGACGGCGACGTCCTGCTCTTCAAGTTCAACGTCTGAGCCGAAGCCGGGACGGCGGCGGACCCACCCGAGAAGCGGCTTCAAAAGGATGGGCGCTGGCGGTATCGAAAGCCGGTGCCCCTGACCCAGCTGGTGCCATTGCGCCGACCCGCGGCTTTCCTCGCCTATCTTTTCGCTGTTCTTTGGGCAGCGGCGGCACCCCGGGTCCTCATTCCGGTCGCCAACGTCCTCGATGCGGCAACCGGGACCCGCTCCGAGCGGTTCTACCTGGCCGGACAGGACGGTTCGGTGCTGGAGGCCTCGACCACCCATGGCCGGATCCTCCGGAACTGGTTTCTGCGATCGATTCCAGCCGCCCTTGACGTTTCGCCGGACGGTCGTTGGGTCGCCGTCGGACATCCGCTGGGAACCAATACCGACC
>CAIYXO010000261.1 GCA_903930165.1 uncultured Verrucomicrobiota bacterium
GGTTGGGAATGAACCAGAGAAACGCCCCCGCCAACGCGGCGACGAGCACCGTGATGGGACCGATTCGACGAGGATTCCGGGTGGCGGCAAGCCACTCCGACAGGGAGCGCATGAGTCCACGGATTCAACGGACAGACCTCCATCGGCCTCAAGTTCCATCTCTGCCGACCTTGCCCCTCCGAACCATTGACTCCTTACTACGTCCATGCATCTGCCCGGCGACCTGAATCCTTCGGAGGAAGAGGAGAACTCGGCGGCCGAGGGGCCCCACCAAAGAACCGATCCCAGCAGGAAATGGTTCATCTGGATGGTGGCGATCGGGGTGGTGGCCCTGATCGGTGTCTTCGCGGCGCGCCCGGTTTATCGGCTCGTGAAGGAGCAGCGTGCGAGGAGCCTCCTGCCGCGGGTCCAGTCGGAACTCGACGCAGGCAACCTGACCGAGGCCGGAAAGAGCATCCGGCTGCTCCTGGGGTTGGCCCCCCGGGACCCTTCTGTGCTGCGGTTGACGGCGAGTTTCTGTTCCCGGGTCGGCAACCCCGAAGGCTTGAACTATTGGAACATGCTGTTGGCCCAGCCTGAGGCGACCCGGGCCGACCGACTCGCTGCGGTGGAATTCGCCCTGACCCTGAACCGTCTGGACGTCAGCCAACCGCATCTCCAGAGGATCCTCGCGACGAATGCCATGGACCGGGAGGCGTTGAGGCTGTTGACCCGCCACTTCCGGTTGGCGGGCGATTCCGTGTCGACGCGTTCCAGCGCGCGGAACTGGCTCGAGGCCCATCCTTCCGACCTCGAGGCGGAGTTCACCCTCGGCTCCGTGTTGCTCGAAGCCGCGGACGCCGGCTCCCGTTCGGAAGGGGCCCGGCTGCTCTGGGGACTCGTTGCCGGCGGATCGGAATGGAGCGAGCCGGCAGCCACCCTGTTGGCTTCCAGCGCCTCCCTGAACCGCGGGGAGAGCTCGCTGCTCCTGCGGATGCTGCGGGAGAAGCCGGAAACCCGTCTCGCCGCAGAACGCCTGCGCCTGCGTCTCGACCCGGAAAGCCGGAACGAAATCGTGGGCCAGGTGGCCTCTTCCGTGACCTCGGAGTCCCCGCTCCCGGAGCTCGTCCCGGTGGTCAGTTGGCTCGCGGAGGCCGGTGCCTTGGACGAGGCGTTGTCGCTCCTTCCGGTCGGACGGGCCGCGACCAACGCCGCCCTCCTGTCGGTACGGGTCCAGATCCTCCTCGAGAGGAAGCAGTTCAAGGAGGTCGAGACCCTCCTCCAGCAGTCCGCCGAAAGCGGCGGCAAGGCGCGGCTGATCGAGTATGTCGCCGAATGCTTCGCGGCGATGAAGGCCAAGCAGCAGGGGCAGGAGACCGACATCGGACCCCATCTCGACAGCGCCCTTTCCGCCGCCGGAAGGGACCCGCGGGCGTTGGCGTTCGTGGCCGGCTATTCCGAGTACCTGGGCGCGACCCGCACCGCGATGAACGCCCATCTCCGTCGTCTGGAGTGGCCGCCCGCGCTGCTTTCCTCCGCGTCCGAGGCCTTCCGGCTGGCACGGCTGCTCGGGGCCGAGGACTCCATCCACCAGGCCGTCCGCCGTCTGTCGGACGCGCTGCCCGGCGACGTCGGCCTCAAGGCTCTGGAAGCCTACCAGGCAGCCCTGCTCAAGGCTTCCCCGGCCACGACGCGCGAACAGTTGGTGGAACTGCAGAGGACCCACCCGGACGACATGCTTTTCCGGGCCAGCCTGGCGCTGACGGAACTGCGCGCGGGACGCGCCACGGAGGCGTTGGCGCTGATGGAGGCGGTGAACATCGACTGGAAGTCGGCGGATCCCCGCTGGTATGCCGTCTATGTGGCGGCCCTTTCCGCCAACCAGCAGAGGGAAGCCGCCCGCATCCATGCACGCCAGATCACCCTCGACAAGCTGACGACCAGCGAGCGACTGCTGCTCGATGCCGCGCGCTGAGCTGGTTCACCAAGAAGAATCCCTCACGCCAAGGCTCCAAGCCGCAAGGGTGTGAGGGACGGGGAGGGGACCGTGTGGGCTCGGATTCGATGACCGGCCGGGCTCTTGGGCGCAGGTCGCAACGAAGGTGGCAACGAAGGTCGCGAGGGGGGCGGAAGTCCTCTTCGGAACCACCAATGCGCCGACGTCCAGGATCGGTTTCTGCTCTCGTTGGCGCCTTGGCGAATTGGCGTGAGGTCATTCTCGGGGAGATTTCCTTCCTTCCCGATTCGACGGTTCCAACCGAGTCGGGGAGGCGGGCCGCTCAATCCCGGGGCCTCAGCCGCAGGTTGCGGAACCAGGTCTCGTCCTGGTGGTCGGTCAGCATGATCCGCCCGTGTCCGGGGGCGAACCCCGCCTTGTTCCGGAACTTGCTCGCCGAGACCCGGCGCTTCCAGTCCTCGCCGTTCGTGTCGGCCACGCCGACCCGCTTGCCGTTGAGCCAGTGCTCGAGCCGGCCGTCGCGCACCACCACACGGCTGTGGTTCCACTCGCCCGCTGGATGCAATGGCTTGCCCGGTTCCGGTTCCTGGATGTCGTAGAACGAGGCCGTGGTGTGCGACCCGCCACGGCGTCCGTCCTCGTGCCGGTCGTCGTCGATCATCTGGTACTCGATCCCGAGCCATTCGCCGGCGCCCGAGACATCGGTCACCCAGTACTTCACCCCGTTGTTGCCGCCCGGCGCGACCTTCCAGTCCCAGTCCAGGATGAAGTCGCGGAACTCCTCGCGGGTGATCAGGTTCCCGCCGCGGCCCTTGAGGCGGATGGTTCCATCCGAGTCGGTGGACCAGCCACCCGAAGGCGCCTTGCCTGCGGCGTCGGTGAAGTCCGCCAAGGTGAGCGTGCGTCCCGGGCCATGGGACGCGATGCATCCGGCGGCCAGGAGGGAAAGGATGGGGAGGAGTCGGCGCATGGGATTCGGGCTGAAGCTACGAATCGTCCGCATGCCGGTCGAGACACGAAGTCAGTCCGGGCATCGATGCTGAATGGGGGGACTCACGCCACGGCGAGGAAGGAGCGGGGAGCAGTGAGCTGGGAGCCGAGGCGCAACCTGAGAGACTGCGGGCAAGAGACGTCCTCCTCCGTGGCCTTGTGTGCTCCGCGATCTCAGGGGTACGGAGTCCCGGCTTCA
>CAIYXO010000262.1 GCA_903930165.1 uncultured Verrucomicrobiota bacterium
CCCGTTTCGCCCATCGATTCGCCCACCAGGACGGTTCCATCCTCCGAGGCGTCCCACAGCGTTCCGTTGCCGGGATATTCTTGGAGACGCCACGTGGACTCCGTGCGGAGGACCGAGGCCGGATGCTCCCCACTGTTGTTCGCCCCGATCGTCATGCCGACCAGAGTCAAGCCGTCGCCGGAGAGGCCGCGGACAAAGAAGTTCGCCGGCACAGCCGTCGTCAGGAGCCCTTGGCCCTCGATCCAGACCGGGGTTTGACGGAGGTCGCTCCTCCAGGCGAAGACGGCGGTCCGTCCGTCCTTGGACACGGCCACGAGTTGGTCGCCGAATCGGAGGCCCGGAATCGGAACCGGCTCCTCGAGGCCCCACAGGTCGACGCGGACATCGCGTCCTTCGGGCTCGGTCCCGAACAGGTACCTGCCGTCTTGGCTCAGGCAGTTGTGCAAGGGGAACTGGCGGTGCATGGGACCCACCGGCGCCTCGGCGAGGGTTCCGTTCCGATAAATCAGATAGGAACGTTGGGAACCGTTCGGTGGCCGCGCAGTGGTCCTGAAAACGACACCCACCGAGCCGTCGGCGGAGAAGTTCACGCGTTCGTCATAGTGGCCCGGGTTCTCCGCGGAGAACGGAAGCCGGACCGGGACCGCGGGATTCGTCGAGTACCGCGGCAGGGTCACCGACTGCCAGAGTCTGGAATCTCCAGGGACTCCGGAAACCTGGATCCGGACCAGCTCATCGGCACCGGACCCGAAGGCCAGGTGAACCGAATAGGGAACCGGCGCGGGGCTCCTCCAGTCATGGACCGTGCGGTATTGGGTCAGGCTTCCGCGATAGGCGAGGACCGCCGTCTGCGCCAAGGCGGGGCAATCCAAGGACAATGCGGCCGCCAAAAGGAGTTGGAGTACACCCACGGGGCGAGACGCCGTCTTTGCAAGGTGTCGTAGGGATGTCATGGACGAAGGGAATCGGAGATGTCGGGCTCAACGCAACCCAGCCACCTTCTCCGGGGCCCGGTTGAAGCCAACCCCTTCCTCCTCCGTAAATTCGAGGACCCTCCCGTCCACCTTGGAACGCCTTGGAAAGTCCCGCGCCTCAAACCGGATCGTGCAGGCGCGCCGAAAGGGCGCCGTCGAGTCCGATGCAGGCGCCGGTGAGGAATCCCGAGGTTTCCGAGGCGAGGATCACCGCCAGACGGGCCACCTCTTCTGGACGTCCGATCCGGCCGGCCGGATGGAATTCGTCGAGTCGACGCCGGTCGTCGGGACGTCCGTCGAAGCCCGCTTCCAGCATCGGGGTGCCGATCGCGGCCGGATGGATGGCGTTCACGCGGACGCGGCCGCCCAGGTCCACGGCCAACGCACGGGTCATGCCCGCAAGGGCCGCCTTGCTGGTGGCATAGGCGACGAAGCCGGGTTTGGTCTGCGTGGCATGGATGCTGGCGATGTTCACCACGGAGCCGCGCGACTTTTCCAGCTCGGGCAGGAAGGCCTGCACCAGCAGGAACGGCGCGACCACGTTGACGGACAAGGAGAGCTGCCAGTCCTCCTGGGTCGCCTCGGACGTCGAGCCAAGCCGCTGGACGGCCGCGTTGTTGACCAGGGCGTCGAGGCTTCCGCCTTCCAACGCTTTCCGGACCTCGCCGGCGAAGGTGTCACGGACCGAAGCTTCCGCGGCGAATCGCTCCAGTTCGAGCGGGAGGAAAACCGATCGGGTCGGCGGAATCAGCCCGGTACGGTCGGTCGCCAGCACGCGCCATCCCGCTCCTTGGAACGCCGCGCACAGGGTCGTCCCGATCCCGCCCGAGGCGCCGGTGACGAGGACCGACTTCACTTCGCGTCCCCGGAGCCCGGGTCGTCTTCAAGGTCGGATCCGGCGAGGGCGGCCGCGTGCCGGCTGGCCGCGGCCTCCAGTCGGGCGGCAAGCCAAGCCAGGCCCGCGAGGCCGACGAAGGTGAAGACCAGGACGCTCCATCCGGCGGAGTCGTGGACCGCCTTGAGCGCCTCCGGACCGTGCCAGTGGGCGGTCAGCGAGAGGTAGAGGGAGCGGCCGATGTTGCCGAGGATCGCCAGGGCGACGCCGGCCACGAGGAAGAACACCTTCCATCCGAGACGCCGAAGCGTCTGGTCGCCGATGAACAGGGCCACCATGACCGAGGACTGGAGGCTCCGGATGCCGCTGCAGGCCTCGTCCACGCCGACCCGGCAACGGGGGAGCCGGATGATGCTGCCCTCACGCACGGCGGGGATGCCGCCGAGGTTGAGCAGCTCGACGTCGAAGAAGCTGACCATTCCCTGGAGCCCGACGACGATCGGCTTCCAGACGAGGTTCGGAATCGGCACGGAGACGAAGGCGAAGAGAATGGGGAAGATGAAATGCCGGAGCGTCTTGGGGCCGTGACGCGCGAGGATGTACCCCGCCACGAAGCACGTGGTCCCGAGGCTCAGCGCCATGGCCGAGCTGGGCGTGCGGACGAGGGCGTGCCGGTAGAGCTCGGAGAACAGTACGAGAGGGAAACCCAGCAGAACGAGGCCCCAGGACTTCCACGCGGCCGCCGGGACATCGTCGAGCGGCCGGCGCGGCCAACGGTCCCAGACCAGGAAGCCGACCAGCATCGCGACGATATAGCCGAAGTTGAACTCGGGCTGTTCGGACCAGTGGAAGCGGAGGTTGTGCAGCCACCACCCTGCAAACACAGCCGGCGGCACCCAATCCACGGGTGAGGAAAGCCAGTTGGCACCGGAAGGGCGCGAGGGGGATGTGGACGGCGAAGACGTCATTCTGGCGTGGGCCAAGCAAAGGCCGCCCCTCGCCCCCCCGCAAGCCCGTATCACCCCCAATGCCCGCTTCAACCCCATCGCCCCGTTCAACCCTCCAACTTTTCAACGCCCCCTCCCCTCTTTCCTTCACACCATTCCGCGCTACCATGCCGCCGATGCAATCCGTCAGCACCGTCGTTCTCACCCGTGACTGCGATGCGGTCCAGATCCCAGCCGGCAACACCGTGGCCCTGCCCGCGGGCACCGAGGTGGACATCACCCAGACCCTCGGCGGCTCCTACACCGTGCACGCCATGGGCGGGCTCTTCCGCATCGCGCCCAAGGACGCCGACGCATTGGGCCTGAAGTCGGAAACCCCCGCCGCAGCCGCGCCCGTCTCCGGAAACGTAGACGAGAAGGCCGTCTGGGACTGCCTCCGCTCCTGCTACGATCCCGAGATCCCGGTGAACATCGTCGACCTCG
>CAIYXO010000263.1 GCA_903930165.1 uncultured Verrucomicrobiota bacterium
TCCGCGTCCACAGCGAATGCCTCACCGGCGACGTCTTCGGCTCGCGGCGATGCGACTGCGGCCCGCAACTCCACGCCGCCATGCAGCGCATCGAGGAGGAGGGACGCGGGGTCATCCTCTACATGCGCCAGGAGGGACGCGGGATCGGGCTCGGGCCCAAGATCAAGGCCTACAAGCTCCAGGAGCAGGGTCTCGACACCGTGGACGCGAATCTCAAGCTGGGCTTCCCGATGGACCTGCGCGACTACGGTTTCGGGGCCCAGATGCTGTGCGACCTCGGCCTCAAGACGATCCGCCTCCTGACCAACAACCCGAAGAAGGTCGTCGGGCTGCAGGGACACGGACTCGAGATCGTCGAACAGCTGCCGATCCGCGTGAAGCCGAACCCGGAGAACGAGCGCTACCTGAAGACCAAACGCGAGCGGATGGGGCACACGCTTTGATGCCGTGCCGGTTCCACGCGGGATTCATGGGCTTTCGTGAGCCGGAATTGCCCGGGAATCCGTTCGGATCCGCGAAATCCGGTTCCGCTCTTCGCCTTCCATGCCCCAAAACATCGACTTTGGCCATGCACCGGAAACGGTTCGGAATTGGAAATCCCTCGCGTCGGAAGCGCTGAGGTCCGGGGCCACCACGCCGTTCTACCTGTTCGCGGCAGAGCCGATCCGGGAACGGATCTCGGAACTCGAGGCCCTCGACTTCGGCCGCCCCGTCACCCACTGGCTTTCCACCAAGACCCAGCCCTTGGCGCCCCTTCTCCGCTGGTGGCGGGAGGAGGGACGTCCGGTCGAGGTGGTCAGTGAGTTCGAGTTCCGGGCCGCCCGGGTCGAAGGCTTTCCAGTAGGACAGATCCTGATCAATGGACCGGCCAAGCACCGCTGGCTGCCGGCATTGGCCGAAGCGGGGATGCGGGTGAACTTCGATTCGGCCGGAGAGCTGGAGACGCTCCTTCCGCTGGCCCGCAGGTTGGATTGGCGGTGCGGGTTGAGGATCTGTACCCGGGAGGAGTTCGATCCCGAGCACTCCGCATTCGCCACACAGTTCGGCTTCACTCCCGAAGAGGCGCGGGACGTCCTGCCGGAACTGCTGCGGGCCGGCCCGGCACCCGAAGTCCTGCACCTGCACCTGCGCACCAACGTCTCACGCGCCGGGATCTACGTCTCCGCCCTGTCGGAGGCCATCGACCTCGCAGGGGAGACGGGCTGGCGGCCGCGGGTGGTCGATCTCGGGGGCGGACTCCCGCCCGGCCACACCACAGGTCGCGACGGCAAGCGATTCGACAATTCGATGAACCTCGCCGACTTCGCGGCACAAGTCCGAAGGCTTCTGGACGCCCACCCATACGTCGAGGAACTCTGGCTGGAGAACGGACGGTTCGTGAGCGCCGGATCCGGCATCCTCGTGCTGAAGGTCCTCGACGCGAAACGGCGGCGTGGATTGCGCCAACTGATCTGCGATGGCGGCCGCACGATGAACGCGCTGGTGTCGAACTGGGAACAGCATCGGCTCGAAACCTTGGAGAGCCGGCAAGGTGAAGGCCTGGAGACCGTCGTCCACGGGCCGACCTGCATGGCTTGGGACCAGATCGCGCGCCAACCCCTGCCATCGGACGTCGGACCGGGAGATCATCTCGTGTGGTTCGAGGCCGGCGCCTATCACTTGGCTTGGGAAACCCGTTTCAGCCACGGACTCGCCGCAGTCTGGTGGCGCGATGACGGGGGACTTCGTGAAGTCCGCCGCGCGGAGGACTTCGAAAGCTGGTGGGGCGGCTGGAACCGCTAGGCGACGAACCCTCAACCTTGGAAGCCGGCGGCACGGGCCAGCTCCAACACCCGGGGCCGAGCGATCTCGAACGCGTCCCGCAGTCCAACGAGGTCGGGCAGAACCCTCTTTTGCGTCGCCTGGTCAACGCCTACGACCGGGCGAATCCTCCACCGCAACGTTGTGGAGGCCGTCCAGGGTGCTGACCGAGGGTTTCTCCCAGGCACCACTACCCCCCTTCCCGGCCGCAGGGAATTCCGGATCCGGAACCTCGTACCGTCTTCCTGCGCTGGTCAGGATCACGACGGGCCGAAAGCCGTGGGCCATCCTGTCCCGGATGCGGTCCAGATTCACGGAAGCCGGTTGGCGGACGCCCCCAGCTTCGGCAAGGGGCTCACCGCACCCACATCGGACCCGTGTCTCAAGAAGGCCGATCGTCGACGCAGCACCGGCTCAGTAGACGCCCTCGACGATGGTCTTCTCCATCGCGCCGAAAGGACGCACGTCGCCGACGCCGTCCCAGGCGTATGGCGGACGCGGTGCGCGCCGGATGGCCTCGTCCCGCTCCAGGAATCGCGGCATGAAGAACTCCTTCGTCAACGTGGTCAGCTCCACGCGCCCGAACTCCCCGTAGTTCACCAACTCGTTCGTCGCCGCCGGCTTCACCACGCGCAACACCGCTCGCGGCTGCGGCGAGTAGTAGGTGACGCTGAAGTTGTCCTCGGGTTGGAGCGGCACGCTGGCCGCCAGGCCCATGAGGGTGTTGCCGTAGGTCGGATAGAACCCGATACGTCCCTCCAGCAGTTCCTCGACGATGAAACGGACCTCCTGAGGCTTCATCGAGGTGCCGCCACAGAAGACGCCGCGGATGCCGGCCTCCCAGAGGTTCACCTGCTCCGCCAAGGCTTCCAGCAGCTTCGGCGTCGTGAACAGGCCGCTCACCTTGCGATGCTTCAGGATGGTCGCGGCCTGATCCACCACGTGGGCCATGTACTGCTTCGCCACCTCGTACTGCTTGTTCGAAAGCAGCTTCTTCACGAAGCGTGGATCCAGGTCGATGAAGTAACAGGAACTTCCACGGACATTGGCCAGATGCTCGATTGCGAGCCGGAGCCGCCGCGGACCGGTCGGTCCCATCATCAACCACGCCCCACCCCGCGGGAAGTGGTCGTCGGCGATCTTGTCGCTGAACTCCGAGTAATCGACCTTGTAGTCGTTCCAGCCGATGCGCTGCTTCGGCATTCCCGTGGTGCCGCCGGTCTCGAAGATGTTGAACGGCTTGCCCTTGAAGGCCGCTGGAACCCAAACCTCCGGTTGCAGGTCCCGAAGGGTTTCGTCCTGGAAATGCTCGAACTTGAGCACGTCCTCGAAGCTCCGGATCTCCTGGCGCGGATCCCAGTTCTTCTTCGCCCAATCCAGCCAGAACGGACAGCCGGTCTCGGGACTGAAATGCCACTGGATGATCTCGCGAAGGTGGGCGTCGAGCTGGGCCTTGGCGGCGGCAACGGCCTCGGGGGCAACAGTGGGGATCGGCATAACGTCGTTTGTTCGCCCCGACGATAGTACGTGTCCGTACTTTTTAAACTGGGAAGTTTGGGAAGCGATTTCCTCCTGGCAGGGCGACGGCTCCGGCCACGCCGCATTCCCGCATTCATTGGATGATTCCTTCAGCTCCGCAGGATCGTTCGCCCAGGCCTCTCCGGCGTCCAATTGATGGAATTCTGGGCCGAACCTTCGGTTGGAACAGGTCGTTTGCCCGAGGCGAGGGGCCACGTTTCCACGCCCATCGGAGGATCCCCGTTGCCTTTCCGTTCCATGGGGAACGATGCTCCGCCGACACCCGTGACCGCCCCTCGCGAATCCCGTTCCACCGGCCTCCATGCCTGGGGGGTTGTCGCCCTTCTCTGGCCGGTAGCCGTCCTGAACTACCTCGACCGCATGATGGTGGCGACCATGCGGTCGTCCATCCGCTCCGACATCCCGGACATCGCCAACGACGCCGAGTTCGGACTGCTGATGGCGATCTTCATGTGGGTCTATGCCGCCCTGAGTCCTGTCGGAGGCTATCTCGCCGACCGCTTCAACCGTCGTTGGACCATCCTCCTGAGCCTGCTCGTCTGGTCGGCGGTCACCTGGCTGACCGGACATGCGCACTCGTTCACCCAGATGGCGTGGCTGCGAGCGGCCATGGGAGTCAGCGAAGCCTTCTACATGCCCGCCGCTTTGGCGCTGATCGCCGACGCCCATCCTGGCGAAACACGTTCACGCGCCATCGGACTTCACCTCAGCGGCGTGTATGTAGGCCAGGCCCTGGGAGGGCTTGGAGGTTGGATCGCCGACACCAGCTCGTGGCGCAACGCCTTCATCTGGTTCGGAGCCGCAGGGGTTGTCTACGGGCTGGTGCTCGCCGGGCTTCTGCGGGATCCGGGTCGCGCACGTGAACAGGCTGCGGGCGAGAAGGCCATCCCGCTCGGTTCCACGCTGAAGGTTCTGTTCGGCAGCGCCGGATTCCTGCTCCTCGTGTTGCATTTCACGCTTCCCGCCCAACCGGGTTGGGCGGTGAAGAACTGGCTGCCCACGTTCCTCTCCTCGGAGTTCGGCCTGAAGCAGGGACCCGCAGGCCTTTCCGCCACGGGCTACGTGACCCTCGCCTCGGTGGCCGGGGTGATCCTGGGAGGCGTGCTCGCCGACCGTTGGAGCCGTCACACGCCCCGCGGCAGGATCCATGTCAGCGCGTTGGGCGTGGCACTCTGCATCCCGGCCTTGGTTGGATTCGGAATGCCCGGCTCCATGGTCATGGCAATCGCCTGCATGATGCTCTTCGGCCTGGGATTCGGCCTGTTCGACGCCAACAACATGCCGATTCTCGCCCAGCTGGTCGGGCCCAGGTACCGGGCGACCGGCTATGGGATCATGAACTTCGTCAGCATCAGCGCCGGCGCCGGCATCACCATCCTGCTCGGCCGGATGCGGGACTCCGGCATCCCGATGTCGCGTGCCTTCCTGATCCTCGCCGCCGTGGCGGCGCTCTCCGTGGCGGTCGTCTCCGCCATCCGCCTTCCCGCCTGCTCTTCGAATTCCAAGGCCTGATCCCTCCGTCCATTCCGTCCCAGATCCAATGCCCCACTTCCCGCTCATAGCCGCACCTCCCACCGCCTTCCAATCGGACGGCTCGCTCCACCTCGGTGCGGTCGAACTCCAGGCGGAGCGGCTTGCCGCCGACGGCGTGGACGGAGTCTTCGTTTGCGGCACCACAGGCGAGGCCAGTTCGATGACGACCGCGGAGCGCATGTCCCTCGCGACCCGATGGTCGGAGGTGCTCCGCGGAAGCCCGGTGCAGCTGCTGGTCCACGTAGGCACCAACTGCGTCGAGGACGCGAAGTCGCTGGCCCGCCACGCCACGACGCTCGGCGCGGGAGGCTTCGCAGCCGTGGCCCCATGCTACTTCAAGCCGGCGGACATCCGGACCTTGCTCGAAGTGATGGCGGCGATCGCGGGCGCAGCGCCCGAGCTTCCGTTCTACTACTACGAAATCCCATCCCTGACCGGCATCCATCTTCCTTCGGACCGGTTCCTCACGGCGGCTCTCGAGCGCATTCCCAACCTCGTCGGACTCAAGTTCAGCAACAGCGACCTCGTCATGCTGCAACGGTGCGTGGCGGTGGCTCCGGGGCGGCTGGAGATCCGGATGGGCAGCGACGAACTGCTCCTGGCAGCGCTCCAGTACGGAGCCACCGGCGCGGTCGGTTCCACCTACAACGTGGCGACACCTCTGTTCCGGGGACTGATCGAATCGGCCCGGGCCGGGGACGTCGCCGCCGCCCGGGCCGCCCAACTAGTGTCGGTCCGGCTGATAGACACCTTGGCCAAACGCGGTTATCTCCCGTCGCTCAAGGCGCTGATGACCGCCCGAGGGATTCCCATGGGGCCGGTTCGGCTACCCCTCCGCAATCTGGACGCCGAATCGACCTCGGAGTTGCTCGTGGAACTCGACTCCCTTGGATTCCGCTGAGTCCGTGTCGGCTTCCCGCCGATCCCGAACCGTCTGGCGGGCAATTCTCCCGGGAAAATCAGGATCCAGAACTCGGACAATCCCGGATCGGTTCCTTCCCTTCATCCAGGAATTCGCCGTTCACGTCGGAAACCACGGGGAATCCATGCTCGCCCTCGCGCTGATGGGGCGCCGTTTCAGAGAAGCCTCCCCGATCGCCCAGATACAGCCGAAGACATTGCCGGACGACGTTTTTCCCATCGAGTCCTCCCAGCTCCGCCACCTCGAGGAGACGCCGGTTGTCAGCGGTCAACTCAACGCCCATCCATGTGCGGGAACGGTTCGAAGTCTCGGTTTCCACGAGTTTGTATTACCGCATTGCAGCAATTCGTAAGTGCTTCGTCAACTTGCATTTGCGCAATATCACGGAGGTTGAATACGGTCCCGTCGACGTCTTGGGATTCCGCGAAGGCGCCTTCGGGCATGCCTGTCCGCGGCTTCAATTTCCGAGGCGGTTCAATCCATGGCAGAGCCAGACAAAGTTCGACGCCCGCGAATGCGGAGCTGGGAGGCCGACGAGGACATCGCCGCCCTTCTTGAACTTGCCCAGAAGACGACTGGTGCCTCTTTGAAGGACATCGTGAACGCGGCGGTACGGATCCACGCGCCGATGATCATCCGGCGACTCCTGGAGGAGCGGAAGCAGGCCGAAAGCGAACTGATCAGCCTCCTTGATCGACAGTTCGCCTCGGATCCCAAGGCGCCGGCGGATCCGTCACCGGCAGGCGAGGAATCCGGTCCGGCAGCCGATCCTGGCGGCGCAAAACAGATCACCGTTCCAAAGGGAAAGGCGCCTAAAACCGCCGCGACCCGTTATCGTCCGCAGCGGCCGTAGAGATCCGCGGCGAAACCGCAGCCAGGAATCACCGGATCCCGGCCAACTCCTGGAGCAGGCGCCAGTTCTGAAGCCGTTCCTCGCGGGTCGCCAGCATCGTTGGGCTCGGAGTTCCGTCGCCTTCGAAATGCTTGGCAAAACGGCCCTCGCTGCGCGCGAAGCTGATGAAGTCGTAGGCCTCCCCGGATTTCGGATCGACGTAGAAGTCGTCGTTCTGGGCCGGATTGCCCTGGAGGCTGAGCCGCTCGCTGATCTTCGAACCCTTGCGGGGATCGTACAGCAGGACCGGGAACGTCCGGGTGTCGACGGCGAGTTTCGACTGGTGCATCGCCATGTTGTCGCCGACGCCGTGCTCCGGTTGGCAGGTGGTGTACACCGAGACGATGGCCGGACCGTCGTACTCGTTGGCCGCGATGATCGACTTGTAGAAGTGGTTGGTCATCGCACAACTGGTCTGCGCCACCAGGGTGTCGGGGTGCATCATGGCGATCTGGGCGACCTCCTTCCGCCGCTCGACCTTGCCCGGGATCACCTTGCCGTGGACGGAGAACTTCGTGTTCTGTCCCGTGAAGGTCGCGGTGGAGGACTGGCCGCCGGTGTTCGAATAGACCTGGGTGTCCAACAACAGGATCTTGATGTTCATTCCCGAGGCCAGCATGCGGCTCAGGGCGTTGAAGCCGATGTCGAGCATCGCCCCGTCGCCGCCGATGACCCAGAGCTTCTTGTCCTTCCAGCCCATCTGGTCCCAGCGTGAACGGACACCCATGGCGTAGGTCGGTCCGTTCTCAAACAGGGAATTCGACCAAGGGAGAAGGTACGGGTTGTAGGGATAGGTGGAGGCGTAGACCGTGGAACAGCCCGTGGAATTGATCAGGCCGATGTTCTCGCGTCCGTACACGAATCCGGTGGCGGCCAGCATCATCCGCAGCGCGGTTCCCTCACCGCATCCCATGCAGGAGCCGGCGCCGCCGACATACAGCAGGGACCTCTCGGCCAGCATCATGTCGGTGAGCAGCTTCTCGTTGATGTACTGCTTCGGGGTCTCCGGAAGCTTCCGGTAGAAGTCGAAGGTCTTCTGGAATCGCGGAAGGACTCCCTTCTCCTTCTTCAACATCGAGAGAGCGCCATGGTCGCCGCACGCCTCGACGCATTCCGCACACCCCTTGCACTTGGTGGGATCGATGAAGATCCCGAAGTAGCCGGGCTCCTGGCCCTTCTTCTCGTAGATGTTCCAGAACTTCGTGGTCTTCCCGAACTGGCGGCGGTAGTGCTCGCGCTCGCCCGCATCGGAGATCTGCTCGAGCTCCGCCTCCAGCTTCGCCTTCGGAACGACTTTCCCGAGAATGGCGGTGTCCGGACACTCGGTCACGCAGGCCATGCAGGCGACGCAGTTCTCGGAGTTCAACAGCGGAATCTCCGGCGCGATGTAGGAGAAGTCGCGCAGGACGCCGGTGCCGGCCGGAATCAGGGAGCGGGCCGTCGAGGCATCGGCGGGAAGCCCCATCTCGGCGGAGCCGTCGTTGTAGGCTCCAACGATGCGCTCGTTGAAGTCCTGGACATCCAGGACATCGGGGCCGATGGGGCGCGTGTTGATCCGCTCGACGGGAATATCGGTGGTCATTGCTGGAAACTGGAAAAGGGTTGGGGTCCGTGAAGGCGACTATTTGCCGAAGGCGACGGTCTCGCCGGACCTGTCGGAGATGGATTCCTCAGGGCTGTCGAGGACTTCCGCGGGGATCTCGCGGACGTCCTTGAGCCCCTTTTTCACGCAGGCGAGATTCTCCTGAACGACGTGTTCGCCGCGCTTTCCGAAGTACTTGCGGATGAACTTCTCCACCGCGGCGAGCACTTCGACTTCGCCCATCCGGTAGCGAGCGGCAAACGGGGTGACCTTGATGAAGATTCCCACGAGCACCACACCCTGCATGCGCTGCTGCAGGTCGGGATCCGTGGCGATGCCGCGGGCGATCTTGACCGTGTCGAGATAGTAGACCCGGAGGTTCTTCATCCGGATGATCTTCCGCCCGTAGGCCGGAATGTCGCTCCACACCGCCGCTGCGTCCGTGTGATGGCTCTGGATGAACACGCTGCCACCCTGGGCGATGCCCGCGAGGGGATTGCCGAGATTGAACGCGTTGACGTCGTTGAGAGGGATGAACTCGACGTGTTCCAACTCGCTGTGACAGCGGATGTGCTCCTCGGCCACGGTCAGGTAATAGGTGGTCGGCAGACCCTTCTTTTCGGACCCGTACTTGGGATAGGCCTGCACGTGCAGGTCGAAGAGTTCACCAACGAAGGAGGCGATGAGCTTGTTGGTGGTCACCGAGCCGAATCCGCCGACGGAATGTCCACGCATCGAGAATGCGCCCTCGGGCCGGATGTCGGGATCCTCGGCCACCTCGAGTGCCAGCGGGTGCTTGATGCCGACCACAGCGAAGTCCTTCGGAGCCGCGGACCGCAGGTTCTCGACAATGGCGAGGAAATGTCCGGCGCGGACGTCGCGGGAACCGAGACCGGCCGAGATGGAGCAGATCCTGGGAAGCCGGGTGACCTCAGGATAGCGGAGTCCACCTGTGGAACCGTAGCCGATTCCCACCAGGGCATCGGCAAACGAAGCCTTGATCGCCTGTGTGAGAGGATTGGATTGGGCCAGCGGATTGTCCATCCGCTCGACCACCGCGAAGGACTTCACATTGCGCAGCGCAGCCACGATCTGGGTCGCCGGGAAGGGTGCGAAGCAGGTGACATGGACAACACCGACGCGGATGCCGTGATGGGAGCGGATGTGATCCACGGCCGCCCGTGCGGTTTCCATCATGCCTCCCAGGCCAACCAGGGCGTACTCGGCGTCGTCCATCCGGTAGCGGTCGACGAGCTCGTAGTGCCTGCCGGTCTGGACACCGAACTCGGTCATCGACTCCTCAATCGCGGCCATGACGCGGTCGTAGTAGCCGCGCTGGGCGATCTTGCCCTTCATGTACGCGTCCTGGTTCTGGACGACGCCGGACATGATCGGATTCCGGGGATCAAAGAGGCAGCGCAGGCGTTCGTTCGGGTCTCCGACGAAGTTCCTCATGAACTCCGGCTCGGGCAAACGGACGTTCTCGATGGTGTGCGTGGTGAGGAAGCCGTCCTGGATGTTCATGAACGGCGTGTCGCAGGCCTCGGCGGCGCGGCGGGAGATGAGCGCGAGGTCCCCCGTTTCCTGGGCATTCCGTGCGAAAAGCATCGCCCAGCCGCAATCCGCGACGCTCATGACGTCGTCGTGTCCACAGTGGACGTTCAACGACTGGCTGGTCAGGGCGCGGGCCCCGATGTGGAAAACGATCGGGAGCCGCTTGCCGGAAATGGTATAGAGGACCTCCTTCATCAGGACGAGGCCCTGTCCCGATGTGAAGTTGGTCACGCGCCCTCCCGCGAGGGCGAAGCCTTCGCAGGTGGAAGCCGCCGAATGCTCGGACTCGGCTTGGACGAACGCCAAGGTGTCGCCCCAGAGGTTCTCCCTGCCGTTCGAAACCTCGGTCTGGTATCCCGCACCCATCGTGGTCGAAGAGGTGATCGGATAGGCACAGGCCCCATGAGTGACATGGGTCTCAACCCAGACCACGGCACCGGCGCCGTCAGAGCTGGTGGGAATGCCGGGAAATGGGATCTCAGGAGTGGTACGGGAAAGGGTCGTCTCCATGGCGGTCCAGGTCGGGATGCGGGTACGCGAAACGAGTGACTTGCGATCGGGGGAACCAGTGCATTGAGCAAAGGACCGGGCTGAGGGTACAAGCCAATTGTCGCCGATTCGGGAGGAGGTCCACATATCCGCAAGAAAAGGCCGGGAAGCGTGGGCTTCCCGGCCTTTCGAGACCGTCTCAAATGATTCCGACAGCGCTCAGGAGCAACCGAGGCTCTCGCCGCAGTTCAGGCACTTGTAGCAGGCGCCATTGCGTACGGCGATGTGTCCACACTTGGGACACGGAGGCGCGTCCTTCTGGTTCTGGATCGTAGAAGTCAGGGCCGACGCGACCAGATGGCCCGCCGCAGCAACCGATGGCTGGCCTTCGGAATTGGTGGCGGTGGACTTCACCAGGATCGAGGTATCCCCTTCGTCGGCGATCGGAAGGTCAGAGACCGGCCGATTCACTTTTTTTTTCAGCCCGTCCGCCAGCCCCGGCATCGGGAGCTCCGTCTGGCCGGCGCCTGGAGAAGTCGACTCGCGATACCCGGGAATGAACTGGCAGGCCATCCAACGGAAGACGTAGTCGATGATCGAACTGGCCTGGCGGATGTCCGGGTTGCGCGTGAAGCCGCTGGGCTCGAACCGTTGGTGGGCGAATTTCTTGACCAACGCCTCCAACGGAACCCCGTACTGGAGGGACATGCTGGTGAGGGCGCCAACGGAGTCCATGAGACCACCGATCGTGGAACCCTCCTTTGCCATGGTGACGAACAGTTCGCCGGGTTGGCCGTTCTCGAACAAGCCGACCGTGAGGTAACCTTCGTGGCCGGCGACGTCGAACTTGTGGTTGATCGCCATCCGGGTGTCGGGCAGGCGCCGGCGCGACGGATTCCGGCTCTGCACGGTGACCCGGTTCAGGTCCGCCTCCAGTTCCTGAATGCGTGCCTCCAGGGTCTTGACCTGTTCCGCGGGCACGACGGCCTCCGCCTTGTCGCCGCCTTCGCTGGTCTTCTTCGTGTTCAGCGGCTGGGACCTCTTGGAACCGTCGCGATAGATCGCCACGCACTTGAGACCCATGCGCCAAGCGTCCACGTAGGCGCTGCGGATTTCCTTGGCCGTCGCCTCGTTGGGCATGTTGACGGTCTTGGAGATCGCCCCCGAGATGAACGGTTGGGCGGCCGCCATCATGCTGAGGTGGGCCTTGTAGTGGATGCTGCGCTGGCCACGGAAGGGCTTGAAGGCGCAGTCGAAAACCGACAGATGCGCCGGCTTCAACCCCGAGGAAACCACCGCCCCATCCTCACCGAGGACATCCTCGATGGTGTCGTACTTCTCGATGTGCTTCTCGATGGCCTGCACCTCATTGGCCGAATAGCCCAACCGACGGAGGGCTTCCGGCACGGTGCGGTTCACGATCTTCAGCATGCCTCCACCGGCGAGCAGCTTGTACTTCACCAGGGCGATGTCGGGCTCAACGCCCGTCGTGTCGCAGTCCATCAGGAAGGCGATGGTCCCCGTCGGAGCAAGCACGGTGACCTGGGCGTTCCGGTACCCATGCCGTTCACCCGACGAAAGGGCACGGTCCCAGCAATGGCGCGCCTCTTCCTTGAGGTAGGCGAACTCACGGCTCGCCTGGATCGTTTCGACGGCCTGCCGATGCTGGCGGACGACACCCAGGGTCGACGCGACGTTGTCGGCGGCCACGGTCTTCTTCACGCCGGCGCACCGGGACTCCCGATAGCCGGGGAACGGCTCCATGATCGAGGCGATTGCGGCGCTCTGCTCATAGGCATGGCCGGTCATGACCGCGGTGATGGCTCCGGCCAAAGCACGTCCTTCGTCGGAGTCGTACGCCAGACCGTAGCTCATGATCAGCGAACCCAGGTTGGCGTAGCCCAGTCCGAGCGTGCGGAAGATATGGGAATTCTCCGCGATGATCTGCGTCGGGTAGCTGGCGTTGTCGACGAGGATCTCCTGGGCCGTGATGTAGATCCGGACCGCGGCCTTGAAGCGCTCGACGTCGAAGGAACCGTCGGCCTTCTTGAACTTCATCAGGTTCAACGAGGCGAGGTTGCAGGCGGTGTTGTTGAGGAACACGTACTCCGAACACGGGTTCGTGGAGTGGATCGGTTCCGTGCCCTTGCAGGTGTGCCACTTCTGGATCGCCCCGTCGTATTGGAGTCCCGGGTCACCGCAGACCCAGGTGCCTTCCGCGATCTGGTCGAGCATTCTCGACGCATCCTTCTTCTCCAGCGGCTTCCCGGTGGTCACCGAGCGGGTCCACCATTCCTTGCCCTCGACCGCGGCTTGCATGAACTCGTCCGAGACCCGCACGGAGAGGTTCTCGTTCTGGTACATCACGGACCCGTAGGCATCGCCATTGAACGAGCCGTCGTAACCCTGCTCGATCAACGCCCAGGCCTTCTTCTCCTCCTTGGCCTTGGCGGTGATGAACTCCTCCACATCCCCGTGCCAATCCCGGATGGTGTTCATCTTCGCCGCACGACGGGTCTTGCCACCCGACTTCACCACGTTGGCAACCTGGTCGTAGACCTTCAGGAAACTCATCGGTCCGCTGGGACGGCCGCCGCCCGAGAGCTTCTCCTTGCTGGAGCGGATCGGGGTCAGATCCGTGCCCGTCCCGGAGCCATACTTGAAGAGCATGGCCTCCGCGTAGGCCAACTCCATGATGGTCTCCATGTTGTCCTCGACGGACTGGATGAAGCAGGCGGAGCCCTGTGGATACTCGTACTGCGTCGGGGCGCGCCGGGACTCCTCCGCCTTGCGGTCCCAAAACCAGTTGCCGCGGTCACTGTTCTTGCCGACCCCGTACTGATGGAAGAGGCCGACGTTGAACCAGACCGGCGAGTTGAAGGCGCCGTACTGGTTGACGCAGAGCCACGTGAGCTCCTCGTAGAAAAGCTCACCTTCCTCCTTCGAGAAGTACCCATCGGAAATTCCCCAGTCCGCGATCGTACGGGTCACCCGATGGATCAACTGCCGTACGGAGTGCTCCCTCTCAGCCTTGGCCGGATCGCCGTAGAAATACTTGGAGCAAACCACCTTGGTCGCGAGCTGGGACCAGCTCTTGGGCACCTCCACACCCTCCTGCTTGAAGATCGTCTTACCGGAATCGTCGGTGATCTCAGCGGTCCGCCGGTCCCATTCGATCTGGTCGAAGGGCTTGACGCGGGGATCGCTGAAGACCCGCCCGAAGGTCAGGCGGGAGGAAGCGCCCCGGCGGGCGGATGCACGTGGGCTGGTTTTGGCCTTGGTCGGGCGCTGGCGGGCGGCCGGGGCCGA
>CAIYXO010000264.1 GCA_903930165.1 uncultured Verrucomicrobiota bacterium
GACCGGTTGGTGCGGTTCGACGTTGCGGGCGATCCACTGGCAGGGCTTCACGACGTCCCAGCGGGAGGCGCGCTCGCGGAAGATGTAGCTGAACCACGGCTGGGCGCCGTGGTCGGCGATGGCCTTCTCGACGACCGCCTGCGGGATCCGGATCGCCGGGTCCAGGTCGATCGTTGGAGTGGCCGGTCGGCTGGCGACCTCGATCGGTGCCGGTGCGGCGACGTTGCGCGGTGCGGTGTCGCCTTTCCGATTCGCGTAAAGGTCGGCGTATTCGGCCATCGTGCAGGCCTTCACGCCGCGGCGTTCGGCCAACTCGAAGACCCGGGCCATCGTGTCGAGGTAGCGTTGCACCTCGGCAGCGGTCTGGGGGTACGGCGAGGCCCCGGCCAGCAGTTCCACGTTGTGGAACATCATCATCAACGGGCGGTGGACCCCGTTCACCGGCGGTTGGGCCAGGACGTGGTCGAGGACGCGGCAAAGCGTGTCGGCGTCGGAGTACCACGGACGGAACCAGATCGGTTCTGCCGGGTTGTTCGAGGCGACCGTCCCGGTAGGCAGAATTGTCACGGGAACTTCGAGCAGCCCCCCGGTGCCTGGGCAGGAAATGTCCCCCTCGGAACCGAGGGTATAGGGCATTTCCGGGTACTTGCGGTAGTCGGGACGCTTCTCGCCACGGCGGCTGGTCCAGCAGATGTGGGGCGTGACCGACGAGTCGATCCGGTAGCCGAGGTCCTGGAGGATCCGGCCGGTGTGGGGGCCCGCGCCGAAGCGGCCGGCCCGGAAGCTCAGTGGCTGGAAGCCGAACTGCTGGCGGAACATCTCGGTCAGCGTCGCCATCTTGGCGCGCTCGAGTTCGGCCCCGTATTCCCACTGCATTTCATCCGTCGTGGTGCCGGCGAAGTCCCAGGTCTTGATCCGCGGAACCACGTAATCCCCATGGAGATGCGTGGTCAGCTCGACGTCGCGGCAGGCCTTCAGGGCGGCGACGCTCTCGGGGTGCGTCATGACCTCCGGGCTGAGCAGGTAGGTCGGCCGGATGCCGAAGCGGGCGAACAGCGGCTGGAGCCGGTCGGGAATGGCCTCGGTGACACCGCGGAAGGTGAGCGGCGAGGCGGTGCGCCACGTGGACGACTTGTCGCACTCGGTGTCGATGGTGACCAGCAGGCGCGGTTCGACGGGATTCATGCTTCGGTCTGAGATGAGGTCAAAGCGCACTGTCCAGACCGTTGGTCTGCAACAGGCTCCTCATGGCGAAGCAAAGGGCGCGCCAATTGGTCCGGAAGCGCTCCTGGCCGGGCTGCGGGCCGGAGAGTTCGGCGATCAGATCCTCGTCCCGGTAGGTCTGAACCGCGTGGTAGGGAACCCCCATCATGTCGCAGAAGCCGCTCGTGCGGGTGTCGGTGGCGAGGAAAGTGGCCGGCCGTCCGTAGGCGAGGGACAACATCCCGAAGTGCAGCCGGAAACCGGCGGTCCGGGTCGCCAGCTGGACGCCCTGGATCATCGGCCCGGCGCCCCAGTTGTCGTCGTGCAAGGACTCGAGTCCGAACTCACGGACCAGGTCCTCGGCGATCGGCAGGTCGTACGGGCTCTGGAGCAGCAGCACCGGACGGAAGTCCCGGCAGAGCCGCTTCAGGGTTTCCATCTGCTTGAGGTTCCAGTGCTCCTCGACGTGCAGCAGGCGGGCCCGGACCGACAGCACGAGGCGTTCGGAGGAGGGCTCGAGGAACTGCGGTTCGCGAAGGCCGTGGAAGAGCACCGGGCAGCCGGTCAGTTCGACGTTCCGGATGCCGAGGCTGCGGACGAAGTCGAGCGCCACCGGGTCGCGGACGGACCCGGCGGCGCAGCGTTCATGGATCATCCGAACGGCCTGGATGCCCTCGGGATCCATGGCCGGCAAACGTCCGATCGGAGCGCTGGAGCCGATGCCGAGCGGCAGGATCGGCACGCGGATCCGCGAGATCACGGCCGGGGTCAGCGGGCAGGAGAAGACGTGCTGGTAGAGGTTCGTGCCGCAGATCACGGCGGCGTCGCAGGCGTTGATCTCCTCGATCTGTGCGGGCGACAGCGGCTGCAGCAAGGGCAGCTCAAGGAGGCGATGGCCCCCGAGCAGGCGCCGGACGGCGTCGACGATCAGGGCGTCGCCGGAGTTGTCGCCGTTCACCGCAGCGCTCAGCAGGGCGAGCGTCTTGCGGCGGAAGGATGGCTTGCCGCCCTGCGCGGACGTCGGGGCTGCCTCCGCCATCTCGACCCGGGAAGGAGCCGGGGCCGACGGGAACTCGACGAGGTAGAGGAACTCGGCGCGGCCGAGGTCGGTCTTGGACAAGATCCGACCGCCGTGGGAGCGGAACAGGTCCTCGAGTCCGGGGAAACCCAGCGGGTTTTCCCAGTGCTGCGCGGCGCGGCGGACGGGGTTGGAACAGTCGTTGAACGACATCACCAGCCAGCGGACGTGCGAGGCGGCCCAACGGACGAGGCGGTCCGGGTCGGCGAAGTACTCGAACACGCCGAGGAACGTGGCGACCGAGTGGGACTCGGCGGGCAGCTCCTGCGAGAAGTCCATGATCCGGACGCCCGGGGCGCGGGCGATGCGGTCGATGGCCACGTAGCGAACCGAGGCGGGCAGCAGCGCCTTCAGGGTCTGGTGTCCGCACCCCATGTCGACGAGCGAGGCGTCGGCGGGCAGGGGCAGGGAGACGACCGCGGCGGCGGCGGCACGGGCGCGGTCGGGCCACTGGCCGAGGTCGACGCCGAGGTTCCGCTCGTGGAAGGCCCCGGCCGGGATCGGCGAGGCGGTCTCCTCCGGAGGCAACGCGCGC
>CAIYXO010000265.1 GCA_903930165.1 uncultured Verrucomicrobiota bacterium
CCGGCGGAGATCGTCCATGAGGACGACCTCGTCTTCGCCTTCCGCGACATCCATCCCCAGGCCCCCGTCCACATCCTGCTCATCCCGAAGAAGCCGATCGCCCGGATCGCCGACGCGGCAGCCGAGGATGCCGCGCTGCTGGGCCACCTGCTCGCCACGGCTCCGGTCGTTGCCCGGAAGGCCGGAATCACTGAGACCGGTTTCCGTCTGGTGATCAACAACGGACGCGATGGCGGAGAATCGGTGCCACACCTCCATTGCCACATCCTGGGTGGCCGTCCCCTGAACTGGCCGCCGGGCTGACCTCCATCCGCTCCGTCCGCCGCCTGCGGCTCCGCGAAGAACGCAGGCCGTCCACATCCCGGTGCACCGGAACCTTGGGCAACGGGAGAATCCAACTCAGGGAAGCCGCGCCCCAAGCGCCGCCTCCAGCAGGCGATACCAGTCGTCGCGCTCCAGTCGGATCCCAGCAGCCCGTGCCAGTCTGCGGATCCGCTCCGGCTTCGTGGAACCGACCACGGGCAGAATCCCGGAGGGATGCCGGAGCAGCCACGCCACCGCAACCACCTCGGGCGCGACGCCCAGACTTTCCCCGATCCCGGCCAGGAGTCGGAACACCGCGGGATTGAAGGATTCGGGACCGGAACCGCCCAGCGGACTCCAGGCCATCGGGGAAATCCCCTTGGAAAGGCACTGGTCGAGGGTGCCGTCCGAAAGCGTGGCCAACTGGCGCAGGCTGACCTCGACCTGGTGGACCGCGAGGGGGAACCCCAGGAACTGCTGGAGGAGGTCCACCTGGGCCGGACGGAAGTTCGAGACACCGAACTCCCGGACCTTGCCGTCGCCACGGAGTCGGCCGAAGGCTTCGGCAACCTCGGACGGATCCATGAGGAAGTCCGGGCGGTGCAGCATCAGGAGGTCGATGTGCGAGACACCCATCCGGCGAAGGGCCACGTCGACGGAGGCGGTGATGTAGTCGGCGGAGAAGTCGTACCGGTAGGGCGCCCCTGCAGGGACGCCGGGAACCCGGATGCCGCACTTGGTGGCCAGCAGGATCCCGTCGCGCATCCCCGGCGTCTGGCGCAACGCCTCCCCGAGGATCTCCTCGCAGACGCCGCCGCAGTAGACGTCGGCGAGGTCGAATCCGGTGTAGCCGGCCTCGTAGGCGGCCTGAAGGGCCGCGATTCCGGATTTCCGGGCATCCGCGGTCACGGCCGTTGCGTCCTGCGTGCCGGCGATGCGCCAACCGCCGTAGACGAGGCGTGAGCTGCGGAGCGGGGTTTTTCCGACGGGAACGGTTTGCATGGGTCAGCGGATTCCGAAGCGGTACTCGGTCCGGCTGGCAAACACCTCGCCGGGCCTGAGGATGCAGGTGGGAAAATGCGGATGGTGGATCGAATCGGGGAAATGCTGCGTCTCAAGGCACAGGCCGCCGTGTCGCGGGACCCGGAAGCCGCCGGTGCAGACCAAGTCGGCCCCCGGTTCGCGGTTCATGGTCCACAACTGCACGCCCGGCTGGTCGGTATGGCACTCGAGGGTGCGTCCAGAACCGGGCTCGTGGACGGTCGCAGCCAGACCCAGCTTGCCGCCGCCGTGCCGAAGGACGAAGTTGTGGTCGTAGCCCGCCGGTTCCAGCCCGGTGTTCATGCCCGCATGGGAAACCGGCACGGGCCTCGTGAAGTCCAGTGCGGTACCCCGCACGCCCAGCAGCCGCCCCGTGGGAATCAGGCCGGCGTCGACCTCGGTGACCTCGTCCGCCTCGATGGAGACCTCGTGTCGAAGGACGTCCCCCTTCCCGGCCAGGTTGAAGAAGCTGTGGTTGGTCAGGTTGAGGATCGTCGGTGCGTCCGTGGTCGCCCGATAGTCGATCCGCCACACGTCGTCATGGGTCAGCGTGTAGGTCACCGAAACGGTCAACGTGCCCGGGTACCCCTCCTCGCCGTCGGGGCTGACCCGCGTCAGCTCGCAGGAGATACCCTCCGCCGTGACACGGACCTGTCCGGCGTTCCAGAGCTGCTTGTCGAAGCCGCGGAGTCCGCCGTGCAGGTGGTTGGCCCCGTTGTTGACCGCCAGGACGTGGTCGCGGCCGTCGAGGCTGAATCGCCCGCCGGCGATGCGGTTGGCAAACCGTCCAACCACGCAGCCGAAGAACGGATGGCCTTGGAGGTAGCGCGCGAGGGTGTCGAACCCGAGGACCACGTTCCCGGCGACGCCGTTCCGGTCCCTGGTGTGCAGCTCCGTGACGATCAGTCCGTAGTCCGTGAACTTCAGGACCGTGCCGCGGTCGTTGCGGAAGACGTGCAGCCCCGCCTCACGGCCGTCGGGAAGCGTGCCGAATACAAATCGTTCAGAGGTCATCTTCTGTCGGTTGGACGCGCCTCCTGCCTTCCGCCGGCCCCATGGACCGGGGATCGCGACGGCGAGGAAAGGGGCGCGCGGATTCACGCACGAAGGACCTCGGGTTGGCAAACGCGGCTTTCCAAGCCGAACCTCCGTCCCGAAACGGAAAGGCGCCAGACCCGCGGGCGTCGAACCCTCGGTGCCTGGGACCTCAGCCGGCCCCGCCGCCGGCGATCTTCTTCGGATCGCCCTTGAGCAGGGACACCGCATAGTCGCGGTTCATGCGGGCGATGAAGTCGAGGGTGATCTCCTTCGGGCAGACCGCTTCGCAGCTGCCGGTGACGGTGCAGGCGCCGAAGCCCTCGGTGTCCATCTGGTCGACCATCGCCTTCACGCGGCGGTAACGTTCCGGCTGCCCCTGGGGCATGAGGCCGAGGTGGGAGACCTTGGCGGCCACGAAGAGCATCGCGCTCGCGTTCTTGCAGGCCGCCACGCAGGCGCCGCAGCCGATGCATTGGGCCGCGTCCATGGCGAGGTCCGCGTCCTCCTTGGGCACCGGGATGCTGTTCGCGTCGGGCGCGGCACCGGTGCGGACGCTGATGAAGCCGCCGGCCTGCTGGATGCGGTCGAAGGACTTCCGGTCGCAGACGAGGTCCTTGACGATGGGGAACGGGGCCGCGCGCCAGGGTTCCACCACGATATCGTCGCCGTCGCTGAAGCTGCGCATGTACGTCTGGCAGGTGGCGACGCCCTTGTGGGGTCCGTGCGGCTTGCCGTCGATCACCAGCGAGCAGGTGCCGCAGATGCCCTCGCGGCAGTCGTGGTCGAAAGCGACCGGTTCCTCGCCCCGGTTGGCGAGCTCCTCGTTCAACACGTCGAGCATCTCGAGGAACGACATGTTCGGATTCAGGTCCGGCGAGGTGTAGGTCTTGAACTCGCCGGCGGCCTTGGCGTTCTTCTGCCGCCAGACTTTGAGGGTCACTTTCATGGGGAAACTTTCGCTCGTGACCGAGCCCTGGGCTTGGAAGCCCGCTCGGGAATGTTGGTGTGAAATCCGATTTCGCGCTGCTGAGCCGGGGTCGGCGGCTCCATCAGCTCACGGATGGCATCAAAGACCGCGCGGAACTGCTCGTCATACTTCCGTTCCAGGCCGGCAAGCTTCCGGGCCAAATCCGCATGGGTGGAAAGCCACTGCCGCAACTGCACAAACGTCCGCAGGATGGCGATGTTCATCTCGACGGCCCGAGCGCTGCCCAAAACGCCCGCCAGCATCGCCACGCCCTGTTCTGTGAAGGCGAGGACGCTTTTGGAGTACTTGAGTTCGGCCTGCCCCGAGGATGTCACAATTTGTGATATCCTCAGGATCTCATCGCGATCCAAGGCGAACATGAAGTCCGCGGGAAACCGATCGATGTTCCGACGGACTGCCTGGTTCAACGCACGTGTCTCCACTCCGTAGAGTTC
>CAIYXO010000266.1 GCA_903930165.1 uncultured Verrucomicrobiota bacterium
CCGTGGCGCCGGCTCCGCGAGCGGAGTTTTCGGTGTCGGCAGGTTTCCACGGGCTGGACGCCCGGCTTCCCCACACTTGAACGCGGAACGCGGTCCGGTCATCTCTTCCGCGGATCCGGCCGGATGCGACGGGGGATTCGGGTCCCAGGCGATTCCTCCTCTTCCCCAATCCTCCATGTCCATCCGAACGCTACAGTCGCTGGCCGCACTTCTGATGGCGGCAGCCGTGGTCCCGATGGCGGCGGCGGCGGCGACCGAGTTCCTCGATCCTGGGCGTGTCCATGACTGCGTTCTGACTCTGTCCCACGACCAGTGGAGGGTCCTGGAACCGAAGTCCCGGGACATCGTCGCCTCCGGCGCGGTGGGTGCGTTGCGTGGAGGGAGGGACGAAGGGGACTTCGCGACCGCCCATGCCGACCTGCAGATGGACGGATCCAGATTGGCGGACGTGGCGGTCCGGTACAAAGGGCACGGCACCTTCCGGCAATCCAAGGCCACTCTGAAGCGCCCGTTCAAGCTGGACCTGAACCAGTTCGTTCGGACGAACCGGCTCGGCGGTGTTTCCAAGGTCCGCCTCAACAACAACGAGGCCGATCCATCGTTCATGAACGAGGTGGTGGCCTACGACCTGTACCGCGAGGCCGGTGTTCCGGCGCCGCGCACGGCGCACGCGAGGATCTCGGTGGTCGTTCCGGGCCTGTTCTCCCGGCGGTTCCTGGGACTCTACACCGTTGTCGAGAATCCCGACGGCGACTGGAGCGAAGGGTGGTTCGGGGCGAAGAAGGTGATGATCCTGAAGCCGACATCGGAGGCGCTCTTCGTCCACCGGGGCTCGGACTGGTCCCGCTATCGGGAAGCCTACGATCCGAAGACATCCGTCCTGGAGAGCCAGGCCAGTCGCGTGGTCGATCTCTCCCGGTTGGTCACCGAGGCGGACGACGACGCGTTCTCCCGGGAACTGCCTTCCTTTCTCGATGTCGACGAATTCGCCCGGTTCATGGCGGTCACCGTCGGCACATCCTCCCTCGACTCGATCCTTGGTCGCGGCGGCAACCTGCTGGTCTGCCTGGATCCTGCGACGCGCCGGTTCGTGTTCGCGCCCTGGGACCTGGACCAGGCGTTCGGCGGAGTGGGCGGACTTGGGACACAGGAGCAGCGCGAGCGGCTCAGCATCGAGCATCCATGGGTCGGCACGAACCGTTTCCTGGAGCGCGTCTTCAAGGTGGATGCCTTCCGCTCGGCCTATCGCGGCCATCTCGGCCGATTCGCCACGGCCGCCCTGGATCCCGACCGCTTGACCGGAAGGATCGAGGAGATTGCGAACCGCATCCGGCCTGCCGTGGCGGAGGAGGGTTCGGTGGCACTGCGGCGCTTCGACGCCGTCCGGAAGGGGATCGCAGTGGCGCCGGTGGGCCCCAACGGGGAACTCCCGGATGCGGGCGAGGAATCCGGACGGTCGTATCCGAAGCCGATCCTGAGCTTCGCCGCGGTGCGTCGGGAATCGATCCTCGCCCAGTTGGACGGCCGGGATCCGGGGCTTCGGATCGGGCCCGGTGGCGAACCGCACGCCAACGCGGGCCGTCGCAGGGCGGTTTTCACCGCCTTTGCCGCGGCGCTCGACGCCGATCGGGACGGGGCGGTGACCCGGGCCGAGGTCTCGCGTTCGGCGGATCGTTGGTTCGGGGAATGGGCGGGAAGCCCGGGTGGCGTCCTCCGCCTGGATTCGCTTCTTGCCGGAATCGGTCGTTTGGCCGGCTTGCCGGGCGCGGAACGGGACGAAGTGGTGGCCGCGGTCGCCTTGGAGGTCTTGAACCGTTTCGACACCGACCGCAGCGGGGCGGTGTCGCGTGGCGAGTTCGCCGGCGGATGGACCGGCTGGTACCTCCTTTGGGATGCCAGGGGCAGCGGGCGACTCGAGGTTGGCGAGTTGGCCCGGAGCCTCGGCGAGGCCGTGCGCTCGGATCCATGATCCCGGTTTCCCGGGTCGGGGGAATTGACAGCAGCACCGCGGATCTCCAGCGTCCGCCCAAGTGAAATTCGCCGCCGTCCATGGAATCCGTCCGGCCCGCGCCCCGCGCAAGGCCGTCATGGTCCATGTCGCCAACTGGTGGGCCAAAGCCGACGTCATGGCGGATTTCGCATCGGGAAACTGAACAGGAACAGACACCGAACAGCCCGTTGCGAGACACCCGCCGAATCCCGGCGGGTGTTTCGTTTCACCCACCGGCCGGCGGCCGCAACGGCCAGAAGCCCATGAACAACATCCGGTCGGATCACCGACTCGTCCTCGCCGCCGCCTTCGCCACGGTCTACGTGGTCTGGGGCTCCACCTACCTCGCGATCCGTGTCGCCGTGGAGTCCATGCCGCCGTTCCTCATGGCCTCGGGCCGCTTCCTGATCGCCGGTGGAATGCTCCTCGCCTGGGCCCTGTTCCGTGGGACGCCACTCCCGTCCCGGGCCGAATGGAGGGACGCCGCCATCGCCGGCACGCTCATGCTCGCGGGAGGAAACGGA
>CAIYXO010000267.1 GCA_903930165.1 uncultured Verrucomicrobiota bacterium
ATGATCTTTTCGATGCGATAGCCCTTGCCCTGCAATGTGCCGACCAGCTGCGGATTCAGCGGCGTGCGGTCTGGCAAACCGCCGATTTGCTTCAGGAAGAATGCACGGCGCTCCGCCTGCCAGGCCCGGCATTGCGCCACGCTCTTGAGTTTTTCCACGGCCTCTGTCCGCCGATCCAACATCCGGTATGACTCGCTTTTCAGCCACCGTTCAAACTGGTCGCCCGGGGCGGTGCCATCGGCGCTTGCCTTGAGTACACTGAGGTCTTCCGTGGTTCCTCCGATCGCTGCGGTCAGCCCGCAAGCAGATAAGATCGCGGCGATCAGGCGGATTCTGAGGGGAGATTGCATGAGTGAAACACTATGAACGTCGCCGCGAACGGAGCCTTCCGCGGCTGGCCGATGCCGGTGACTAGGGGCTTATCCCGCGGCGGCATCCCATGGCTCAACCAGACGCAATTTCCTGGTCTCGAGGGCACGGTAACAGTCCGGGAGGTCGAATGCCCTCAAAACGCCCGGCAGCAACGAGGACAACGGCCAGTTGTAGTCCGCCGATTCGGCAATCGCACCGTAACTCGTGAGCGCGTGCTTGAGTGTTACCTGCACCACTGCGGATTCAAGCATCGCAGCAAAGGCTCCCGGGATTGTGCCCCAGCCTTTTGCGACCACATGGATCTCGCCATGCCCGCAATCTTTCAACCAGTCGATCACCCGCAAAATGTCATGCGTCCTCTGGCCAGCGGTCGGGTAGTCGAGCATGAGGCCGTGCACCGCGTGAAAGTAGTCCGCGCCGTTGATGGCGTTGGGTGAGTGGCTCAGCCCGCCGACGATGGTCTGGGACTCACCGATCCCCCGCACGTCGCAGGCGAATATCGCCGAGTCAGGTTCGGCGGCGATGATTTCCTGCAGCAGGGGTTCGTCCCGCATTTCTGCATCGGCGGACAGATGGGAGATGTAGAGCACCGCCCGATTAAACCCGCGTGGTGGCCGTGACCACAGCCCGCCCGCGCTCGACCCGCCGGCACTCAACCGGTAGACAACGGTGTGGATCTCCGGCTCTGTCTCCACGACATAGGTGGCCGCCAGGGTGCCGGCCGGCGTGCGTATCTTCAGCCCGTAGACGAGCGGTTCGGTTTCCGCGGTGTACGTGGCGGCAAACGGCATCGGATACTTGCGACCGGTGTTCGGCCGCAGGATGCGGTAATCGGGGACCCCGACGCGCGCGGGCAGTTTGAGGAACGAACGGATCAGCTCGGGCAATGCCGCGTCGCCTGGCGCCACTCGCGCGGCCTGCAGTGCCCGGGCGCGCTCGTTCGTCATGCTCCACACCGTCTTGGGCCGCGATTCCGCCACGTGCCCGCGCGGGGTGCACCACAGGGTCTCGTCCTTTTCCACGGTGATCGTGCCCTCACCTGGTGTGGCCGGAGCATGCGTGACGTGGTTGAACCACTGGTACATCGCCTCGCGGCCGGACGGCGCACAACGACACTCATACCTCCCCACGACGTCAGTTAAATCGCTCCACCGCTTAGCGTGGGATTTTTGAGCAG
>CAIYXO010000268.1 GCA_903930165.1 uncultured Verrucomicrobiota bacterium
CGGTCTCGTCGCCGCGGAACCCGCCGAGCACGGCCACACCGGCCGGGATCCGGATCGGACCGGCATGACGCCCCCTGGCAACCCACACTTCGTCGCCGGCGGACGCCGAGGCGAGCACTTCGGCCAGCGGGGCGGAAGCATCGGCCCAGCCGCCTTGCGGCGCTGTGGAACCCGGGGCGAGCACCCGATGGGTCGCGGCGCGCAATGCGACGACGGACGCCATGAGGGACGCGACAAGAACAGTCGTGCGAATCATGGATGATCCAACCCTTCCGAGAAAACCGGCATGGTCACGCAACCGGGATCGGGCGGGGCCTTGCAGGCCCGCCGGCGGCTCCGGTTTCCAGGGAGGAACCCGGCGTTCCGCAACGGATGCGGAACCTGCGGATGGCGTTTCTTGGCGGGCGACCGAGGTGTGGGTCGCCATCAGGACACGAATCGGGGGATTCATGGTTTCGGGGAGTGCTCAACCTATGTTCCACCATGTAAACCAAGTCAAGTTCCAAGGTGTAAACAGCCTGGAACCCTCATGGGTCGGACGGCCTTCTGGCTTGCGGAGGCGGGTGGGGGACGGGTTCCGTCTTGGGAATGGCCTCCTACGAACCCACGGAAACGGTTCACGCCGTCCTGTCTTCGGCGGAAGAACGGTTCGAGGGGTATCGGCGGGCGCTCGGAAGGATCCTGGCTCCGGCATTGGCGGTCGTGGTCTGGTTCCTGCCGATTCCAGGACTCGAAACCCAGGCCCGCCACCTCTTCGCGATCGTCTGCTTCGCCTTGGTTCTCTGGATGACCGAGGCCATTCCGTTGGCGGCCACCGCCCTGCTCGCCCCGTCGCTGTGCGTCCTGGCCGGGTTGGGAACCGCCCGGGAGGTGTTCAAGCCGTTCGCGGATCCCGTGATCTTCCTCTTCATCGGCAGCTTCATGATCGGCGAGGCGATGCTGAAGCACGGCCTCAACCGCCGGTTCGCCTTCGGGATCCTGACCCTGCCCTGGGTCGGCACGAACCCGCTCCGCCTCTACGCCGCCTTCGCAGGCATCACCGCACTCATCTCCATGTGGGTGTCCAATGCAGCCACCACCGCCATGATGCTCCCGATCGGCCTCTCGATCATCGCGGAGGTCGGCGCGCGCCAGGGGCTCAAGGATTTCCGGTCGTCCCCGTTCGCCTCGGGCCTGATGCTGATCACCGCCTTCGCCGCCAGCGTCGGCGGTCTCGGGACGCCGATCGGCACCCCGCCCAACCTGATCGGGATCGGCGCCATCGAACGCCTGCTCGGGGTGAAGGTGACCTTCTTCCAGTGGATGCGCGTGGGGCTTCCCGTGGCGGTCGTGCTTTGCGGATTCCTGGTCTGGAGGTTCGCGCGGACCTGCCCGCCTCCCAAGGGCTCGCTCGACGGCAACCAGGACTGGCTGCGCGAGGAAGGCCGGAGGCTGGGTCCCTGGACCCGTGGTCAGAAGAACGTGGTCGCGGTCTTCGCCGCCGCGGTGTGCGCCTGGATCCTGCCCGGCTTCGTCGCGGCCTTCAGCGCCGAGGGCGCCAACGCCCCCGCCTTCGTCTGGCTCAACAGCCGTCTTCCCGAAAGCATCGTCGGCCTGCTCGCCGCCTCGCTGCTCTTCCTCCTGCCGACCGGCGTCCACGGACATCGCGCCACGCTCGACTGGAGGGACGCCACCGGCATCGACTGGGGCACGATCCTCCTTTTCGCCGGCGGCATGGCGCTGGGCGAACTGATGTTCTCCACCGGCCTCGCCCGCTGGATCGGCGGCGGACTCGCCGGGATCTTCCAGGCCGAGACGGTGTTCGGCCTCTGTCTCCTCTTCACCGTGGTCGGAGTGCTGGTCAGCGAGATGACCACCAACACCGCCTCCGCCACCATGATCGTCCCCATCGCCATCGCCGTGGCGCAGTCCGCCGGCGTGGATCCCGTGAAGCCCGCCCTCGCCACCTGCATCGCGTGTTCCATGGGCTTCATGCTTCCGGTCTCCACCGGCCCCAACGCCATGGCCTATGGCACCGGCTGCGTCCCCCTGCGTTCCATGATGCGCCACGGAATCTGGCTGGACCTCGTGGGCTGCGTGGTGATCGTCGCTTCGGTCATGCTGCTCGGTTGACCCCACCCCGCCCTTCCATGATGCGTCTTTCCGGTCTCGCCGCCCTGCTCCTCCTCGTCGCCGGCTGCACCACGTTCCAGCCGGACGAGGATTTCGACGTCTCCCTCGTGACCGTCACCTCGGGTGAAGTCCAGCCCTGGGAAACGACCCTCGTCTTCACCGTGCGCCTGCAGAACGCCCGCCCGGAGCCGGTCCGCCTGGTCGGAGCCTCCCACAAGATCTACCTCGACGGCACCAAGGTCGGAACCGGCCTGAGCCGCGAGACGATCACCATCCCGGCCCTCTCCGATGTCGCCCAACCGGTGACCGTGCGGATCAGCAACTTCAACCTCGCCCGGAAGCTCCACGCGGCCTCCCAGACCGGACGCCTGTCCTACGAGGTCCGGAGCACCCTGTATCAGGCGAACGGCGGAGGCATCCGGGCCGCGAAGTCCGGCACCATCGACTTCGGCAGCCTTTCGGTTCCCTCGACCGTCTCCACGAACGGCCTGCCCGGACGTTGAGTCCCCCCGGCGGAACACGCCCCGGATTTCGGAAACGAAAAGGCCCGGGCCGAAGCCCGGGCCGTGTCGCAGGAATCGCCGTCCGGCGGCCGGAACCCTTACGGGGTCGGGACGGTGGCGATCGTCTGCAGGATGCGGCTGGCGATCTTGTACGGGTCGC
>CAIYXO010000269.1 GCA_903930165.1 uncultured Verrucomicrobiota bacterium
ACTTTCCAGGGGCGGCGGCAGTCATCCGGGGAAAACCCGCGGGATCGGAACGGATCTTCCGACGGACGAGCTTCTCCGCGTCTTCCAGCGCCACCACATGGTGGACGTCCCCGGTGATTGGCGATGCAGGCACCGCACGGCTTTGGCTTGGCGCACCGAAATAGCGGTCCACGGACGGGCGCGCCCGTCCGCCGGCCAGCGCGATGGAGTGGTTGACCGCCCGGACGAGCGACTGCGCCAGTTCCTCTGAATCCACTGCAAACCAGCCGTAGGGTCGGTTCTGGGCGCCGAGGTCCTCGTTCCCGGCACGCCACTCGCGGACTCCGCCGCCCTTGCCGACGTCGGCCAGCCACACCGCATAGGCCATGCGGTCGCCGATGAACGTGATCCGGACATGGGTCGCCTCCGGATCCAGCTCTCCCAGCGAGAACTCGGTCGTTCCGCGGACTTCCGCGCCGCCCGGGGTGCCGTCGGAGAGGATCCGCCGGACCCGGAACCGACGCCCCAGCACCTCGGACAGCTTCTGCTGCACCCGGCCGCCGCCGGCGATGTTCCGGAAGTCGCCGTGCTCGTCGAGGGACCGCCGGATGAAATCCAGTGTGTCGGCGAAGGTCGGCGCCTCCTGGGCCGAAAGAACCATCGAACCGGCCAAGAGCAGCGCCGGCAGCAAGGAGAAGAAACGGAACACCCCCGGCGACGGGAGGCGCCAGGGGTGGCGGGATGTCATGGAAGAAGGAAGGAAGTGGGGCGACCTCAGCGCTTGAAGGTCATCGGCGCCGCCTGCGCCTGGGGCATCTCATGAGCACAGGGCTGGTTGATCGGAACCTCCGGAACCCGGCCGTTCTCCGAGACCACCCCGTTCTGCAGCATCCAGGCCTCGACCTCCTCGCCGCTGACATCCGCCAGCACCCGTCCGTCGATCTCGACGGTAGGCTGTTTCGTCTGGCCGGTCTTCCGCACCATCTCGTCGAAATTCTCGGGGACGTTGATGATGTCCTTCTCCACGAAGGCGAGATCGTACTTCTTGAACACGGCGCGGACACCCGCGCTCCAGCCACACCAGGGCTTCAGGTAGGCAGTAATGGTCGGTTTGGACATAGGATGAAATCTTCGCGGAATTCTGGCAGTGCCCGGCCTCTGCGCAACCGGTGAAATGCCGTCGACGGAGGATGGTTGCGCAGAAACCGGAAATCTCGAGCGGATCCTTGGCGTCAGCGGGCCCCGGCCGCCTTGCGGACCGCGGCCACCAAGCCCGGTATGTTGTGCTCCCGGGCCTCGACATCCGGCTCGATGCCGAGAGCCTTCAACGCCTTGCTGGTCTCCGGTCCAATGCTCGCGGTCTTCAGTCCGGGAAACCTTCTCCGCAGCGCCGGCAGGTCGAAGCGGGCATGGAAGTTCTCCACCGTCGATGCGCTGGTGAAGGTCACCCAATCCGCACCGGCTTCGGCGAGGGACGCGGCCGCCCCGTTGAGGTCCTCGGTCTCGGGAACGGTCCGATAGCAGGCGATGGCATCCACGATGCCCCCCTTCTCCTCGAGCATCCGGGGAAGCTCCGGCGTCGCCACTTCAGCCCGAACGATCAGGAAGCGGAGATTCTCGATCGTCTCCACGGCGCCGATGGCCGCCGCCACCTTGGAAGCCACATACTCCGCCGGCATCGCGTCCACGTTCAGGTGGAACTCCGCGACCTTGGCAGCGGTCGCCGGCCCGACGGCGGCGATCCGGACGTTTCCGATGTCCCGCACGTCCTTGAAGGCCTTGAAGAAGTAGTCGAAGAAGGTCGAGACGCCGTTCGGGCTCGTGAAGACGAGCCAGTCGTACTCGCCGATCCCGGAGATGCACTCGACCAGGGGATCCATGTCCAATGGCTGGGTGATGCGGATGGTAGGGATCTCGAGCACCTCGGCTCCGAGTTCGCGGAACTGGACCGACACGAGAGAGGCCTGCTCGCGGGTCCGAGTCACCACCACCCTGCGGCCGTGCAGGGGCCGCGCCTCAAACCAGTTGAGGCGTTTCCGTTCGGACACCACGTCGCCAAAGACCGTGATGGCCGGCGTCGTGATGCCCGCCTTGCGCGCGGCCTCGCCGATCGTGCCCAGCGTGGCGGAGACGGATTTCTGGCGTCCCAAGGTCCCCCATTGGACCATGGCGGCGGGAGTCGACGAGGCGGCACCACCTTCCACAAGCCGCCGGGCGATCTCGTCGATTCGTTCGACTCCCATCAGCACCACCTTGGTCCCGGGCATGCGCGCCAGAAGTCCCAGGTCCAAAGCGGAATCCGGTTTGGTGGGATCCTCGTGTCCGGTCAGCACGGTGAAGCTGGAACAGTGGTCGCGATGGGTGAGAGGGATGCCCGCGTAGTTGAGCGCCGCGGTCACCGACGAGACGCCGGGCACCACCTCGAAGGCGACCCCTGCATCCGCCAGTTCAAGCGCCTCCTCGCCTCCCCGTCCGAAGACGTACGGGTCGCCGCCCTTGAGTCGGACCACGGTGGCGCCAGCCTTCGCCTTCTCGACGAGCAGACGGTTCAATTCCTCCTGGGGTATGGCATGCGCGGCGGCACGCTTGCCGCCGAAGATCCGTTCCGCCGTGGCGGGAGCCATCGCCAACAACGCCGGATTGACGAGTGCGTCGTACACGACCACGTCGGCGGTGCCGAGCACCTCGGCTCCCCGAACTGTGATCAGTCCGGCATCGCCGGGTCCGGCACCCACCAGGAACACTTTCCCCTGTCGCTTCATGAGGCGCGGAAGGTAGGCGGCGACGGCGGCGGCACCAAGCCCCTTCGATACCGGCGGGAAGCACCTGTCTTCGCGACCACATCGGGCATCCACCCGAGGTGGAACACCCGACCCGCCTCAAGCGCCGGACCGCTCGATCCGATAGGGCGTTGGATGAAACGACTCGGACTCGGACTTCGGATGAGTCTCGCCATCGGCGGGATACTTCTTGTCGCCATCACCGCCATCGTGGCCGTCGAAGCGCGGAACGCGGCACACTCCGCGACCGAAAACGCGTACCGGGACGCAGGGCAGTTCGCCCAAAGGCACGCCCTCGAGGCCGGCCGCCATCTCAACGAGGCCCTGCTGGCCGCACGCACCGTCTCCCAGGCCCTCGAGGGCATGAAGACGGCCTGGGTGGACGACCGATCGCTCTACAGCTCCATCCTCAAGCAGGTCCTGACCGCCAACACCAACTTCCTGGCCGTCTGGTCCGGCTGGCAGCCGGACGCGTTGGACGGAAAGGACAAGGATTTCGCCGGCAAGCCGG
>CAIYXO010000270.1 GCA_903930165.1 uncultured Verrucomicrobiota bacterium
CGGACCATGACCGGGTAGGGGTGCGCACCGTAGGCGGTGCCCAAGATGTAATGGGTCGAACGGACGTTCGTGACCCAATCGCGCATGGCTTCGTTGACCGCTTCTTTGAGCGTCTGCTGGCCCGCCTTCACCGGCACCACCTCGGCGCCGAGCATTTTCATGCGGTACACGTTCAGCTCCTGGCGTCGGCAGTCCACGGCGCCCATGTAGATGACGCACTTCATGCCGAACATGGCGGCGACGGTGGCGGTGGCCACGCCGTGCTGGCCGGCGCCGGTCTCGGCGATGATCCGGCCCTTGCCCATGCGTTTGGCGAGCAGCACCTGGCCGATGGCGTTGTTGATCTTGTGGGCGCCGGTGTGGAGGAGGTCCTCGCGTTTCAGGTAGATCTTCGCGCCGCCGAGTTCACGGGTCAGGCGTTCCGCGTGGTAGAGCGGCGTGGGGCGTCCGACGAACTCGCGGAGGTAGTAGTCGAGTTCGTGTTGGAAGGACGGGTCCTGCTGGGCCTTCCAATACTCCTCCTCCAGCTGTTGGAGCGGGTGGACGAGGGTTTCCGGGACGTAGCGGCCGCCGAACGGACCGAAGTGGCCCTCGGCGTCCGGCATGCTCGGGGTGGCGTACTGGATGTTGGACATGAAGAGAAAGCGGGTTGGGGTGCCTCCGGGTGGGCTTCAACGTTCGGTCGAGCGCGGCGGCGCCAGGGAGGCGAGCGGGATGGAGGGGTTGTTCTGGATGAAGTAGTTCAGGCTCCACTCGGTGGGGAAGAGCGCAACCGGGTTGTTGTCGCCGTCGAAGGCGAAGCGTCCGCCGGTGGGCAGCGAGATCGTATCCAGGTCCTCGGGCTTGGTGCCGACGGGGAGCCAGCGCACCGCGGTGAACGGCGCCGATTCGCGGCGGGTCTCGGCGTTGTACTCCGTCTCCAGACGGTACTGGAGCACCTCGAACTGCAACGGACCGACCGCGGCCAGCAGGGGCACGCGGCTCGCGGTGTCCTTGAGGTGGAACGCCTGGGCGACGCCCTCTAGGAGCAGCTGGTCGAGGCCTTGGCGGAACTGCTTGAACTTCGCCGTGTTCGGATTGTGGAAGTACTCGAAGACCTCCGGCGTGAAGCGGGGGATCTCGTCGTAGCGGACCGACGGATCGGTGGTCAGGGTGTCCCCGATCCCGAAGCCGTCGTGGCCGACCAGGCCGATGATGTCGCCGGGGTAGGCCTCGTCGACGGTCTCGCGTTCGTTGCCGAAAAGCTTGTGCGAGGAGCTGAGGCGGACCTTCCGTCCGGACTGGACGTGGAGGACGGTCATGTCCCGCTCGAACTTCCCGCTCACCACCCGCACGAACGCGATGCGGTCGCGGTGCTTGGGATCCATGTTCGCCTGGATCTTGAAGATGAACCCGGAAAAGACGGGATGCTCCGGTTCGATGAGTCGGCCTTCGTTCACGTGCGGCGAACCATGGCCCCGGCGCGCACAGGTGACAATCCGGCTGTGTGCGTGCACGCCGCGGCCGCCTCCCGCCCCAGGGACGCCGTGCCAGGGAGTCAGGGCGTGGAGGGAAGGAACGGAGCCGGTCCGGATCCGGTGGCGACCGCCGACATCCGATACGGGCTGAAGTGGAAGCGGTTTGGCACGCGGAGGCGCAGGGAGCGCGGAGGGGTGGAGCGCCTGAATTGAGGGTAGTTGAGGGAATCGACGGTCCCCTCTCCGCGGGACCCTTCTCTCGAAACATGGCAGGGCGACGAAGACCAAGGCCGTTCATCGCAGCAGAAAGGACCGATTTGGGACACGCCACTTTGCTGCGTCGCTTGGCTACCGATCGGTTTCAGTGATCAAGCAAATCGATAACAATACCCGACCTCTTGACCATCAGATTTAACGGAATATCGCTCAATAGCAGAGAACTCGAATGCCGCTTCAATGAGAACACATTCCTCATACCGGTCTTCAGCAATCCATTCATATCCAAGCTTTGGGGCATTCAGGTCAAATATTATATACTTTCCAGGACGAAATCGTGAGGTTAGGTGATATAATGATCTTGAAGAATAGTCGATTTCGGCAGCTGGAATATTTGAGAGCATAAAATCAGGGTAAAGCCATATGGCGAAGGCACTCGAGTCATCGTTTGCCGCACAGTTTGATCCAGCCAGCTTTACGATTTCACCTGTCGTGGAAGGTTCACAGTGCACAACA
>CAIYXO010000271.1 GCA_903930165.1 uncultured Verrucomicrobiota bacterium
ACCACGACGGTGTTCTCCCGCAGGCCATTGCTGTCCAGCCAATCGAGCAACCGCCCGACGCTGTCGTCGACCCCTTGGACGCAGGCGAGGTAGTCCTGCATGTAGCGTTGGTATTTCCACCGGTCGAGCGCATCGCCCCGCAGTGTCGAAGGCCCGGTTGGAGAATCCACCACCACCTCGTCGGGAACCGCATCCAGCCAGGCTCCGACCTTGTTCGCCGGCAGGCCCGCCGGCGGCGTCAGCTTGAGGTCGCGGCGGCAGAGGTCGCGGAAGACGCTCTGTCTCTGTTGCCGCAAGGCGTCGGAACGTCCCGAGAAATCGTCACGCAACGTGGCCGGCTCGACGATCTCCTTCCCCGCGAACTGGAGCCGGTGCCGCTCCGCCGGGGACCAGTTCCGGTGGGGAGCCTTGTGATGGCACATCAGGAAGAACGGCTTGTCCGCCGGCCGCTTCTCGAGCATCCGGATCGCCAGGTCCGTGGTGACGTCGGAGACATGCCCCCGGTAGATGCGATGTCCCTCGTGGTCGTAGAACACTGGGTCCTGGTAGCGTCCCTGGCCCGGAAGGATGTTCCATTCGTCGAATCCCTGCGGCTCGGATCCCAGGTGCCATTTGCCGAGCATCGCGGTGTGGTAACCCGCCTTCTGCAACCGGTGGGCAACGGTGGTGATGGAGGGATCGAGGTTGTTGAAGACCGGGACGCCGTTGCGGTGGCTGTATTGGCCGGTGAGGATGGAGGCGCGGCTGGGGGTGCAGATCGAATTCACCGCGTAGCACCGGTCCAGCCGCATTCCCTCGCGCGCGAGCCGATCCAGTCCGGGCGTCTTGTTCCAGGGGCTCCCATAGGCGCTGATGGCCTGGGCCGAATGGTCGTCGCTGAGGATGAAGAGGATGTTCGGACGGCGCGTCGCGGCCTCCGTCCTCAGGCCTGATGCCAGCAAGACCGCGGGGAACATCGGCAATACACGCCGGAACATCCGGAGGAACCGGAGAAGCGGGAGGCGGAGCATGGGGGGCATGATGTGACGTCGGCCCCCGGATCGGGAGCAAAATGAGCCGGAGACCTCTCCGGACTTGCGGCGATTTCCCTGAAGCCGCCCGATGTGGCGACCACCATGCGCCGGGCCCATGTCGTTTTCAGAACCTTGCTCCTCTTCCTTCTCGTCGCCGGATCGCGCCTGCCGGCGTCGGAGGTCACCCGCCGGCCGCCGAATGTGGTCCTGATCTTCTGCGACGACCTCGGCTACGGCGACCTCGGCTGCTTCGGCTCGCGCATTCCGACCCCAAACATCGACCGGCTGGCGGCCCAGGGGATGCGGTTCACCGACTTCTACGTGGGCCAAGCCGTGTGTTCCGCCTCCAGGGCCGCGTTGCTCACCGGTTGCTACCCGGGAAGGGTCGGAATCCAGGGCGCCCTCGGTCCCGGTTCCAAGACCGGCATTTCCGCAGCCGAAAACACGATCCCGGAACTCCTCAAATCGCGCGGCTACTCGACGGCGATCGTCGGCAAATGGCACCTCGGGGATTCCCCGCAGTTCCTGCCGACGCGGCATGGGTTCGACGAATGGCTGGGACTGCCCTACTCGAACGACATGTGGCCGCACCACCCGACGGCACGCCAGTATCCGGACCTTCCGCTCTACGACGGTGAGCGGGTGGCGGAGAGGATGCCGGAGCAGGCCCGGCTCACCCGACGGTAC
>CAIYXO010000272.1 GCA_903930165.1 uncultured Verrucomicrobiota bacterium
CGCGAGGACGATGCCGCCCGGGAACTGGCCCATGCCTTCTTCGCCTACGTCCTGCAGCGACAGACGCTCGGTGGCGCGGACCCGGCCCGTGGCCGCTTCCGCTCCTACCTGCTCGGCGCGGTGAAGAACTTCCTGTCCCACCAACGTGAGGCGGCACGGCGGCTAAAGCGGTGCGGCGGTGCGGAACGGATATCCCTGGACGACACGGATGCCGGCGGGGCGCGATCCGTTGCCGACGGGATCGGTTTGTCGCCCGATGCGGCCTTCGACCGGCAGTGGGCGCTGACGGCACTGGCGCGGGCCCTGGAGGCCTTGCGGAGGGAGTGCGTCGACGATGGACGCGAGGTGTTCTTCGACGCCGTCAAACCCTGGCTCACCGGCGAGGCGGCCCATGGCGACCAGACCGCGCTGGCGGCCCGCTGCGGGATGAACGCGAACGCGCTGAAGGTCTCGGTGCATCGGCTGAAGCGACGCTTCCGCGAATTGCTGAAGGCCGAGGTCGCCGGCACGCTGGACGACCCCGCTGCGGTCGAGGTGGAGATGCGCGCATTGCTCGCAGCCCTGGGAAGTTGAGGGAGGAATCTTGGTAACCGATCCGCTTCATCACGTCAGGACGGGGGCATGAGCGAGTCCCCTTCGAGATCCTGCCCCCAGTGCGGAGCGACCCTGCCCTCCGAGGAAACGTCCGGGCTCTGCCCACGCTGCCTCCTCGCCGAGGCGATGGCGGGAACCCAGGCCGAAGCCACGCAGGGTGGTCCGCCGCCCAGGATCCTCGCACCGGAGGATCTCGCACCGCACTTTCCGCAACTGGAGGTTCTCGAATGCCTGGGACGTGGCGGCATGGGCGTGGTCTACAAGGCCCGCCAGAAATCGCTCAACCGCTTCGTCGCCCTCAAGCTGCTCGCACCGGAGCGGGTGGCGGATGCGATGTTCGCGCAGCGTTTCACCCATGAGGCCCAGGCGCTCGCGGCGTTGAACTATCCGGGCATCGTCACCATCTACGACTTCGGTCAGGCGGGCGGATTCTTCTTCCTGCTCATGGAGTTCGTGGACGGCGTGAACCTGCGCCAGGCGATGAAGGCCGGGCGCTTCACCCCGGAGCAGGCGCTCGCCGTCGTGCCACCCGTGTGCGAGGCGCTCCAGTTCGCCCACGAGCACGGCATCGTGCACCGCGACATCAAGCCCGAGAACCTGCTGCTGGACAGGAACGGCAGGGTGAAGATCGCCGACTTCGGCATCGCCAAGATGTTGGGGACACCGGCTTCCGTTCCGACCGATGCGGGGACGACCCTGGTCGGGGATTCCGGGACGCCGGACCGGAACCCGGCTCACCCGGTGGAACCCACACTCGCCTCCGCCGCCGGCACTCCGCAGTACATGTCCCCGGAGCAGAAGGAGCATGGTCACACCGATCATCGCGCGGACATCTACTCGCTCGGCGTCGTGCTCTACGAACTCCTCACCGGAGAGCTGCCCGCGGACAGGCTGCAACCCCCGTCGCGCAAGGTGCAGATCGACGTGCGCCTCGACGAAATCGTCCTCCGCGCCCTGGAGAGGACGCCGGCGTTGCGTTACCAGACGGCGGCGGAGCTGAGGACGCAGGTGGAAACCATGGTCGCCGCCCCACCCCTGAACGGTGGCC
>CAIYXO010000273.1 GCA_903930165.1 uncultured Verrucomicrobiota bacterium
AACTCGTAGGCGGCGCCGAAGTCGAGCGAGGTGGTCAGGCGGGAACGGAATCCGACGCCGACCGCCCCCTGCAGATGTCCGCTGGCGTTCGAGCTGCCGAAGTTGATGACGTCGAACCCTTCGGAAGGCAGGCCGATGGCGTTGCCCTCGCTGACGGTGAGGAAGGAGTTGAAGGCGACGAACGGGATGAACCACTGGCTGAGGTAGTAGTCGGCCATCGCGTTGAAGCGGAGGTTCGCGGTGTTCTCGTCGAAGTCGAACGGGACCGTGCCGCCGACGTTGCCGGTGACGTGGAAGTCGCCGAAGCCCTTCATGGCCGAGACGAACAGGTCGGCCCGGCCCTTGCCGGTGCCCTGGAAGACCTCGCTGTTGCCCGTGGGCACCGTGACGGTGAAGCCCGGGGTCACCAGGAACTGGTTGGCCTCGTCCTGGACAAGCGCGTACTTGAGGCCCGCGGCGAGGTCGTTCCAGCCATCCAGCTTTGCGCCGTTGTCGAGCTTGATCTGGGTGTAGCCGTCCTTGGTGGCGATGAGGGCGAGGCGTTCGGTGACCGCATACCGCAGCTGGGCCGCGTAGACCTTCACGTCGCCGCCGACGCCGAGCAACCCGCTGTCGAGGCGGTGGTAGGCGAAAAGCGGACGGACCTCGTTCTGGATGAGCGGGGTCTCGAAGTAGATGGGATTGGCGACCGGCGCGATGGCCTTGTCGGTCCAGCCTTCCGCAAGCGCGGCTTGGCTCAGGGCGGCGGCTCCGACTGCGATACACAAGGATTTGGAATTCATGACGGGAGCCACCCTAGGAACTCCGATATCGATGTGAGCCGCTGATATTGGCGGATTTTCCACCGGAATTGCCACGTTACGAGCCACCCGTGGAGCCTAAGAACGAAGACTCCGCCGGGCCATCGGGGACTGGACTCGTCCGATCGCGACGGCATCCTGCCCGCATGACTCCCGTTCTCCGAACCACGCTTGCCACCTTGGGCGGACTGCTCGTCCTTTCCGCTTCCGCCGCGGATCCGAAGCCCCTGTTCGACGGACGGTCGCTGGACGGCTGGGAGGGGGACGCGAAGGTCTGGAGCGTGAAGGACGGCGAGATCGTCGGAGGAAGCCTCGAGAAGACCGTTCCCCAGAACGAGTTCCTCGCGAGCACCCGCAGCTACACCAACTTCGTCCTGAGGCTGAAGTTCCGTCTCGAAGGCTCCGAGGGCTTCGTGAACTCGGGCATGCAGATCCGCAGCCAGCGCATCCCGAACCACAACGAGATGATCGGCTACCAGGCCGACATCGGCGAAGGCTGGTACGGAGCGCTCTACGACGAGTCGCGACGGAACACGGTACTGGCCAAGCCCGACGAGGCCACGGTGAAGAAGGCGGTGAAGCCCGGACAGTGGAACGACTACGAGATCCGAGCCGAAGGACCGCGGGTCGTGTTGAAGATCAACGGCGTCCAGACGGTGGACTACACCGAGAAGGATCCGAAGATCGTCCAGAGCGGGAAGCTGGGGCTGCAGATCCACGGCGGAGGCAAAGGCCTGATCCACGCCAAGGACATCACGATCGAGGAGCTTCCCTGAACGGCTGCCGCCGCATCCGCAGCGGCAAAGGCACGCAGGGGGCACGGACCTAAGCCGATTTCCGAATCAGCGGATGTAGTCCAGCAGCGACATCGAGAGGATCTTGCCGCTGGTCTGGAGGGCCGCCTGGTAGGCGAGCTGGGTCTCGTTGAGCTTCACGAGAGTCTGGGCGAGATCGGCGTCGGCCTCGTTGGAGACCTGCGTCTCGATCGAGGTGGAGCGCGAGGAAGCCGCCGCGGTGGCCGCCTCCAACCGCGACTGCAACGTCGCGTTGGAGCTGAGCTGGATCAGCAGGTTGTCCGCGTCCTTCTGCAACGCCGGCCGGGTCGTGGCCGCGATGCCGGCGGTGTCGCCGGACAGGAGGCGGTTCTGCAGGTCGATCAGGTGGTTGAAGAAGTCGGCTCCGGTACGCGGGTCGGTGATGATTCCCGGCGCCCCGCTTCCGGCGACGTTGGTTCCCACGGCGTTGGCCACCACGGTCTCGCCCTCGGAGATCTCCATCTGCGAGGTCTCGGTGTTGCCCCGGAACTCGACCCCGATGACGCGGCCGTCCGCGTCCTTGGTCAGGACGTAGGGCGCTTGGGCGGTCTTGGTGCCACCGAGCAACGCATCGCCCCGGTTGGTCGTGTTGGCGGCGCTGACCGCCTGCTCGATCAACTGCGTGACTTCCCGGCCCATCACCGACAGTTCCTGAGGCGAACGCGTGGCGTCGGCCTTGGTGGCGATCTCGCCGGCCCGGTCGGAAACGCGGCTGAGTCCGCGGAGCACGCCGTAGGTGGCGGTCGTCAGCTCCTTCAAGCGGGTCACGTTCCGCTGGTACTGGCCGACCCGGGCCCCCTCGTCCTGGAGGTCCAGCACCCGTCGCATCGCGCCGGGATCGTCCTCGGGGTTGACGATCCTCTGTCCGGTTGATGCCTGGATCTGGTAGCGCATCTGCCGGGAGGCCAGGTCGCCGAGCGTGTCCACGAGCCGGTTGGAGAAGGCGTTGAAGGAGACTCTCATGCGGTTTCAGTGTTGCTCACCGTTTCAGGCCGAGGGTGATCTCGAGCATCTCGTCGACGGTGGTGATGAGCTTGGCGCTGGCCTGGTAGGCGCGCTGGAAGCGGGTCAGGTCGGTCATCTCCTCGTCCACCGAGACGCCGCTGACCGACTCCCGCTGGGACGAGAGCATCGAGGAGACGGCATCGTGGTCGGAGATCTGGCGGTTCACCGAGGAGAGGGCCTCTCCGATGTCGGAGATGCCCTGGCTGTAGCGTCCGGCGAGGGTCTGTCCGCCGAGCGAGGCGATGGGCTTGGTCCCAAGCTGGGCGAGCCGGAGCGCCACGGCGTTGTTGCCCGCGGCGGAGGGGTCGGCCGACGCCTGGAGCTGGCGGGGATTGGAAGCCAGGTCCGGGTTGACCCGGATGTCCGAGGCGGAGGTGCCCAGGAAGAACGGTTGCCCGGTGGTGCCATCGAGACCGAATCCGGACGAATGGATCGCGTTCACCTCCGACACGAGGTTCGAAGCGATGCCGCGAATGGCGTTGCGAAGCTCCTGGAGGGCCCCGTCCCGCGAGTCGAGCGTCCCATGGAGACGTCCGCCGGTGATGGCGAGGGCGTCGGCCGTGCCGCTCGCGCGGATCTGGAGGCGACCGTCGCCGGGATCGAAGGTCTCCAGCTGGGTCGGGGTCTCGGAATCGTTGACGAAAAGAACGCCGCCGATGGCGATGTCGACCGTGCCGCCGGGCTGTTCGACGGGGTCGAACTGGACGATGCGACCGAGTTCCTCGAGCTTGGCCTGGCGCTGGTCGCGGAGGTCGTTGGCCGTGCCCATGCCCCCGCCCTCGATCCGGGAGATCTGGGAGTTCAGCGAGGCGACCTCGGCCATCAGGCCGTTGGCGGACCGCGCGTCGAGGGTGAGGGTCTGGTTGAGCTGCGTGTCGAGGGTGCCCAGGCCCGAGTCGAGCTGGTTGAACTGGACCGCAAGCTCCGAAGCCCGGCTGAGGGCGATGTGGCGTTCGGTCAGCGAGGTCGGGTTGGTGGAGAGGGACTGGAAGGCGTTGAAGAGGTCGGCGAGCCCCGCTGCGATCTGCCGGCCGCCGCCGACGCCGTTGGAGGCGGTCGAGGCCTCGGTGCCGGAAGCGAGCCGGTCCAGCTGCTGGCCCAGACGCGATTGGGCGTACTGCAGGGCGCTCTGCTGGGCCTCAAGCGAGCCGCCCACGCTTCCCTCGACCACGATCTGCGAGTCGAGAAGCTGGCTGCGGATCTGCTGGATGCCCGACACCTCGGCCCCGGTTCCGACGGGGCCGTACTGCCCCATCACCTCCGCGGTCGAGCGGATGGAGACCCTCTGGCGCGAGTACGCGGGATTGCTGGCGTTCGCCAGGTTGTGTCCCGCGACCTCGACGCCCTGTCTCTGGGTCGCGAGACCCCGGGTGCCGAGCTGCAGTGTGCCGAAGAGTCCAAGCATGGCGGGGCCTCGGTTTCAGCCGACCGCTTCGTACATCGAACGGGGCGTTCCCCCGGTCGCCAAAAGGGCGCCGTCACCGGCGTAGGTCGGGGTCGCCTTCACGGAGAAGAGGTTCCCGAGGAGCCGCTGCATCAGGTCGACCGTGCGGGTCAGCAGGAGGTGGTTCTGGCGCGAACGGTTCCTCACGCGGTCGAGCAACGCGTTGTTCTCCTCGACGAGCGCCTGGATCAGGGGCCGGTACTCGCCGGGCAGGCAGGGCAGGATCTCCCCGAAGGAGGCCTCCGGCGCGAGACCGAGCGTCCGGGCCAGCTCGGCACGGACCAGGTCGCGGCGGCGGCGGGCCGTCTCGAGCAGGGCGGCCTGCTGCTCGATGGACGACGCGCCGTCGAGGACCCCGGCGGAGTCGCGGCGGAGGACAGTCTCCTGCTGGTGGTCGAGCCGGGCGAGCATCTCGCCATACTGCTCGAGTTCATGACGGAGAGCCTCGATGAGTCTCTGGATGGATTCTTTCACGGCTTGAGGGTGGCGCGGACGGCGTCCGCGGACGGGTGGGAGGAGTTCCTGCGCAAGGTGGTTTCAAGATAGCGGGCCAGACCGACGGAACCGCTCCGTGAGATCTGGTCCGCCATCTTCTCGGTCTTGAGATCGTTGATGATGTCGTCGCCCGGCGACTTCCCGAACAGGGGCTTCGCCAGCAGCGGCTTCTGGGCCGAGGTGAGCAGCTGCCGGAGCAGCACCGCCTCGAACTGCTGTGTCGACTCGCGCAGCTTCGCGGACTGCGCGTCGGTCCGGGCGCCCGCGGCGGCGGAACCCGCGTGCGCGGCCGGTGAAGTCCGGATGGAGGTGGGGTTCATGGTCAGCGGAGGATCAGTTCGGCCTGGAGGGCGCCCGCCTGCTTCATGGAGCCGAAGATCGCCATCATGTCGCGGGGGGTGACGCCGATGGCATTGAGCCCGGCCGCCACCCTGTCGATGGTCGGCAGGTCGTTGAGCGTGATCATGGTCCCCTTGCGCTCGTTGACCTTGGTGTCGGCGCGGGGTGTCACCGAGGTCTCGCCGGTCTGGCTGAGGCTGTTGGGCTGGGAGACGTCGAAGGTGTTGGCGATGGTGATGGTGAGGTCGCCGTGCGAGACCGCGCAGCTGGTGATCTTCACCTGGGAGGTCGCGACGATCGTACCGGTCCGCTCGTTGATGACGATGCGGGCGGCCGCGTCGGGCGAGACCTCGATGTCCTCGATGCGGGAGACGAAGTCCACCGAGGCCTCCTCGAGGCCCTCGGGGATGCGGACCTTGACCGAGGTCGAATCGATGGCGCGGGCGCTGTCCTTGAAGCGTTCGTTGATCGCCTGGGCGAGGCGGGCGGCCGAGGTGAAGTCGGGGTCGCGGAGCAGCAGCTCGAGCTCGCGGTTCTCGACGATCTGGGTCGGCATCTCGGCCTCCACAAGGGCGCCCCCGCTGATGGTGGCGACGGTGGGGTGGTTCTTCTGGACGCTGGCGGAGTTGTTGCCGCCGATGAAGCCGCCCACGGCGAGCGGTCCCTGGGCGAGCGCGTAGACCTTGCGGTCGACGCCGAAGAGCGGCGTCTGGATGAGCACGCCACCC
>CAIYXO010000274.1 GCA_903930165.1 uncultured Verrucomicrobiota bacterium
ACCCATCTGGCCAACGGCGTCACCGCCCACTTCAGCACCTTCGTCGGTTTCCTTCCGGCGGAGAAGCCGGAGATCTGCCTTCTGGTCTGCGCCGACGAGCCGACGGGAACCGACGGCCGGGCCGCCTACGGCGCCGCCACCATCCCCACCTTCAACCAGATCGCCAGGGAGACCGCCAGCTACCTGACGCTTCCGCCGTCTCCTTCCTTGGCTTTCGACATCTCGGCCCGCCACTGACCATGCATCTCGAAACCCTCATCGAACGCCTGCCCGGGATCTCCGCGCTCCCGGCCCGCGGCACGAGCCCGGCCACCGAGATCCGCGGCGTCACCTCCGACCCGGACCGCGCAGGACCGGACACCATCTTCGCCGCGATCCCGTCTCGGATGGCAGCGGATCCGCTGGGAACCCAGACCGCCATCGGTCGCGGTGCTCCCGCCGTGATCTGCAGGCCCGGCACCGTCATCCCGCGGGGCACCCACCGCATCGTCGCCGAACAGCCCGGAAGGACCTTCAGCGACGCCGCGGCCGCGCTCAACGGCAACCCGATCTCACGCCTCCACCTCTTCCGCGTCGGACTTGAAGGCCGCGTCTCCGGCGCAGCCGCCGCCTTTCTCCACGCCCTCCTGGAACACGCGGGCCACCGTTCCGCGCTGCTGACGGCAGACGGCGGCCTCGTCGCGGGAAGGCATTTCCCCCAGGTTCCTGCCGAATCGGACAGCCACGAGTGGCAGCGCCTTTTCGCCGCGCACGTGCGCTCCGGGGGCACCGCCCTGGTCGTGGAGGACCACCCTTTGGTCAACGAGGTCCTGGGCAACATCGCCCCCCTTGCCGAGACACGGGTCGGCGACGCCGGCGGACGCCGGATCCGCCCGGTCGCCCTCCACTGGCGCGGGAGCCGTGTCGGCGTGGAGGTCGGCACCGCGGAGAGACTCGCGCACACCCAGATCTCCGGATCCGGATGCCTTCGCGCCCTGGACGCCGCGATGTCGGCCTGCGCAGCAGCCGGGGCCGATCCGGCACGGCTGGCAGCCCTGGTTCCCGGCCTCGCGCCCGTGACCGGATTCATGGAACCGGTCCAGGCCGGCCAACCTTTCGGCGTCTTCGTCGACGGCGCCAACGACGCGACCTCCGTCCGCGAACTGGTCCGGGAGGCCCGCGAGATGACCCAGGGTGCCGTGATCCTGGTGACCGGAGCCGATTCCCGATCGACCGCCCTCGCCCGGCAACAGCTGGGGGAGGCTGCCTCCGAGGCGGACCGGGTGATCCTCACCGCAGACAATCCGCGGAGGAGCGGGTTTGCCGCCATCACCGCGGAGGTGCTCCGGGGAACCACCCGCCCGGCCCAGACCGAACCCGACCGCCAGCGTGCGATCCTCTCCGCGATCCGCCAGGCCCGATCGGGCGACGTCGTCCTCCTCGCCGGCAAGGCCCGCCGACCGGTCCAGGAGATCGACGGCACGATCGTTCCCTGGGACGACCGCACCCATGCCCGCGACGCCCTGGCCGTCCGCGGATGGATTGGAGACCTCACTTGAATCCGGCGCGCCCCCATCTTCTGGGACTTCTCGCGGGGTTGTTCCTCGCGGGAGGACTTGTTGCCTCGGCGACGTTGCTCACCCGCACCTGGCTGAAGGTGTCGGACGCTGAGTCGATCGGAGTCACCGGGGCCGCGCGGCGGAACGTGGAGTCGGACCTGGTCCTCTGGCGCGGGACGGTGACCGTGGAGGACGCCACGCTGTTGGC
>CAIYXO010000275.1 GCA_903930165.1 uncultured Verrucomicrobiota bacterium
GGCAGCTCCGCTCGATTCAAACTCCGTGCCTGTTTTGGGCCCTTTGTTGTACGTTACAATATCAAAAGATGGGAGAGAGCTAAGCATTTTGCGTGGACACTGAACGCGATCTGTAAGGGCTCCTCGCTACTTCCAGTGGACCGGTGACCACCATGCTCTACTTCGTCGCAGGAAAACTCACTCAGCCCGGCCACCGACCCACTGCTATCCTCGAGGAACCCTCGCCGACAGGAGTATCGATCGCCTGATACTGTAGGCGGCCACTCTCTAACAAGCCAGAATCAGCGGAGTTGCGGCTCCACTTCCTACGATTATGAATGGAAAGTGACAGCGTCTGTACGACGACGATTCTTTTTCCCGGCGAGGGGAAGAATAATTGTCGTTGAACAAGCGTCCCGCCACCGGAAAACATCATCCACCTTTTCCCGCTGATACACCTAATGGACCAGGTTTGAGGCGTGATTGACCAACCGCATCGCCGCCTCGCGGGGAACTCCCGCTCGACGCAGGCGGTTCACGTAGGTGACCCGTAGGCAATGGAAGCAAAGATGGGTGAGCTTCACTTTGATGAAGAACTGCTGCCAGCGGCGAGACGGCTGAAACGGGACCGAACCTATCGCTTTGAAAGAAGTCCACCGCCCTCATGACCAACTCGGCCACAGTCCCGCTGGTGGACGACCATGCCGTCGTCTGCATCGGATTGAAGGCGATCCTGGGCGATGCCCCGCGGATCACCGTACCGGGCGAGGCGGCCAACGGCGTGGAGGTCCTGGAGTTGCTGGAACACCTGCGGCCCACCGTGGTGCCTGTGGACCTCCAACTCCCGGGTATGCCCGGCATCGAGCTGTGCCGCCTGATCAAGGCCTTCGAGGAGCCGCCGAAGATCTTCATCCTGACCTCGTTCGGCGACGATGTCTTGGTGCTCGATTCCATTGCGGCCTGGGACGACAGCTACATTCACAAGGATTTAAACCAGACCGAGCTCGTCCTGATCGTAGCCAACGGCGGCTCGTTCCTGGATCCCGGCGTCACGCGCAAGGCAACTGGCGCGACACGCCCGAGGGTTCCAGCAGAACCGTTGAAGAGCCCCTCACCGCAGGAACAGCGGATCCACGGTGAGCAACAGCCTGACGACGATCTACACCAAGCTCGGCGTCGAGAACCGCATCGAGGCTGTGACCCTGTGGCTGAAGCGGCGTGAGACTGCCTGGGTCCGTCTTTGGATCTTGCCCGCGCAGCTGTGAGTCGCCGACGGGATCATGGGGTAGTAAATGGGGTAGTTCCCGGTTTGGAATGGTTACTTCCGGTATGGTCACAGTTAGCCTGATTTCCTTGATTCTCAGGCGGTCTCGCCCATTTTCTTCCTCGGAAAACAGTGCTTCTTTGAACGAGCCCTACCTCTGGAGCCATCTTCCCCGGCTCCGCCCCAAGTCAGGTTCCCCATCAACTTCGGTTTCCCATTGGGCAACGTCTGGGGCAACCCCTTCCTGGCTGCCGCCCAGCATCTTGCCAAGCGTCGTCCGGACTGATGCAACACCCCGTCCGGGCCCGATCGGGCACCCGGGCTGATCCCGGATTGGCCTTGGGTCCGAGGGCGGCTCGCCTCCCAAAGGCCAGGCGAATCAGAGGCGGAGCGGGACCGGGTGGTGCTCCAACGGGCTCCGACCGGCGCCCGCCGACTCCCTCCCCTCCCAGGTCACTCCCTGACGAACTCCGCGTGCAGGCGTGCGTAGACGCCACCGACGCCCAGGAGGGTGGCGTGGTCGCCGCGTTCCACGATGCGGCCGTGGTCGAGCACCAGGATCAGGTCGGCGTGACGCACGGTGCTCAGGCGGTGCGCGATCACGAAGCTCGTCCGCCGCGTGAAAAGCGTCTCCAGGGCCCGCTGGATCACCCGCTCGGTCCTCGGATCCACCGCGCTCGTGGCCTCGTCCAGGATCAGGATCCGCGGATCCGCCACCATCGCCCGGGTGATCGTCACCAACTGCCGCTCGCCGGCGCTCAGGTTGCCGCCGCGCTCCCGGATCGCCGTCGAGTAGCCCTCCGGCAGACGAGCGATGACCTCGTCGGTCCCCAACGCCTTCGCCGCGGCCATGACCTCCTCGTCCGTCGCGTCCGACCGGCCGAACTTCAGGTTCTCCATCAGCGTTCCCGTGAAGAGGAAGTTCTCCTGGGTCACGATGCCGATCTGGCGGTGCAACGACTCCAGCGTGTGCGCCGCGATGTCGTGTCCGTCGACGAGGATCCGCCCCGACTGCGGCTCGTAGAACCGCGCCAATAGGCTGATGATGCTCGTCTTGCCGGAACCCGTATGGCCGACGAGGGCGACGGGCGAGCCGGCGCGCACGTCGAAGTCGACGCCGTCCAGCACCCAGGTCTCCGCCGGCGTCGTGTCGTATCGGAAGCGGACTCCCTCGAACCGCACGGCACCCGCGCCGCGCGGCAACGCCGCCGCGTCCGGCCGGTTCCGTACCTGCGGCTCGGTGTCGAGCAGGGCGAAGATCCGTTCCGCGCTCGCCGCGGCCGACAGCACGGCGTTGTAGAGGTCGCCCATGGTCTGCACCGGGCCGAAGAACATGCCGAGGTACAGGACGAACGCCGCCAACTCGCCGACGGTCAGCTGCCCTTCCCGCACCCGCCAGCCGCCGTAGCCGAGCACCACCGCCGTCGCGGTGCCGGCGACGAGGTTCACCAGCGGCATGTAGGTGTGGAAGATCCGCGCCGAGGCGACCCAGCGTCCCGTGAAGTCGTCGTGCAGGCCTCGGAAGCGCCGGAGGTTCTCGTCCTCGCGGACGAACGCCTGGACCACGCGGACGCCGGAGATGTTCTCGGCCATCGCCGCGGTGACCCGTGACATCGTGCCGCGGAGGCTTCGGTACGCCTCGCGGCCGCGCCGGTGGAACCAGAAGGTCAGCCACGCCAGCGGCGGCAGCACGGCGCTCACCGCAAGGCAGAGACGCCAGTCGTAACGCACCATCAGCGCCACCACGCCGACCAGCGTCACCAGGCTCGACAGCGCCTGCGCCGCACCCCAGGTCAGCACCCGGTCCAGCGAGTCCACGTCGGAGTCGGCTCGCGCGATGATGCGTCCCTGGTGGGTACGGTCGAAGAAGTTCAGGGAAAGCCGTTGGATGTGCTCGAAAACCGCCAGCCGAAGGTCGTTCATCGCCCCCTGTCCGATGGCGATCGAGGACCGCACCTGCCACACCGAAAGTCCCCAGCCGAGCAGGAGATTGCCGAGGTACAGCACACTCACCCACGCCACGCCACGCATCGCTCCCTCGGACGCGCCGCCCGAAAGGCCCGGCGCGAGGAAGGCGTCGATGCCGTGCTGGATCATCTTCGGACCGAACAGGCCCGAGGCGGTCGCCAGCACGGTCAACACCAGGTTCAGCACGAACTTCCGCCGGTAGGGCCGCACGTACGAGAACAGCCGCCGCATCAGCGAACCCCGCATGGGCGCCTGCGCGAACTCCTCGTCCAACGCGATGTCGTCGTGGGTGGCCATGTCAGTCGGGGAAGGACCTCACGCGAAGACGCAAAGGCGCCAAGAGGAACCCGGAACCGAAGCCGTGACGGCAATCACCGGAGTTCACGAAGCGAAAGTCTCCTCCCGGTCCCTTCGCGGCTTGGCGGCTTGGTGTGAGGCTTCCCATCCGCGGGTTCCAGCTCATGCCGCCTCCCCTTCCACGGTCTGCGCCGCGAAGAGCGTCCGGTACAACGGGCTCTCCGACATCAGCGAGGCGTGGGTCCCCGACGCCACCAGACGGCCGCCGTCCAGCAGGAGGATGCGGTCGGCGCGGCGGACGGTGCTGAGTCGGTGGGCGACGACGAAGGTCGTGCGTCCCCGGCACAGCTCGGCCATCGCCTCCTGGATCTCGTGTTCCGTCCGCGGGTCGATCGCGCTGGTGGCGTCGTCCAACAGCACGATCCGCGGCTCCGTCAGCAGGGCGCGCGCGATGGCGATGCGCTGACGCTGGCCGCCGCTCAGCGAGACGCCGCGTTCGCCGATGACGGTGTCGTAGCCCTTCGCCAACTCGCGGATGAAGCCGTCCGCGCGCGCCGCACGGGCCACGCGCTCGACGTCTTCCCGCGAGGCCTCCGGCCGACCGAAGGCGATGTTCTCCGCGACCGTCGCGCTGAACAGGAAGGTCTCCTGGAACACCACGGCCACCCCGCGCCGCAACGCCGTACGGTCCCAGCGGCGCAAGTCCACGCCGTCCACGCACACCGTGCCCGACGTGGCGTCCTGGTACCGCGCCACCAGCGAGAGCAGCGTCGACTTCCCGGCGCCGGTCGGCCCAACCACGGCGAGGGTCTCCCCCGGACGCACCTCGAACGTCACGGCGTCCAGGGCGACGGTGCGGTTCGGCTTCTTCGCGTCGGCCGGGGCGGGCGTCGGCGGCGTCTCGCTCTCCACGCGCAGCGACGGCTCGGACGCGTGCACGAATCCGACGCCCTCGAAGCGGACCGCGCCTTCGACGGGGCCGCGATGGCCGTCCGGAACCGTCGCCGCGCGCGGGTCGTCCTGGAGCACCTCGCAGACGCGTTGGGCGGCGGAGCTGGCGTTCTGGAGGATGTTGGTCACCTGGCCGATGACGCCGATGCGTCCGCCGAGGGCGAGCAGGTAGATCACCGCCTTGGCGAGGTCGCCGAGGGGCAGTTCGCCGCGGACCACC
>CAIYXO010000276.1 GCA_903930165.1 uncultured Verrucomicrobiota bacterium
ACCGCGGTGACCCCCAAGAGTGTCGGCGCCACCGGCGGCGCGGCGATCAGGATGGATTCCGCGGCCAGCAGCGGACCGGCATTGCCGTCGCGGTCGAGCAGTTGGGAGAAGTAGGTCGCCATCGCCGTGTTCGCCGGCATCGAGCCGTCGGTCACCGCCACGTCCCCGATCGAGCCCTTCGACTCGTCGGAGCGGCGTTTCGCCGGGTTCGGTGCGTCCCCTTCCGAGACCAGCAGCAGTGGCCCGCGGTCCAGGCGGCGATAGAGACGCCAGTGGTGCGTGTCGCCGGTGTGCGGGATGAGCACGCCGACGCCGGTGATGGCTCCGGCCGGTGCTCCCGGCGTGATGGACACCGGATGGTGCGTCCGGTCGTTCCCGGCCGGCGTGAAGTTCCAGGCGGCGGCCAACTGGATCTCGGCCCCGGTGGCATAGGCGGGCCTGGCCGCGGGAAGCGTGTGGGTCGACGTCTCCGAGATGATTCCGTTGGCCAGGCCGAACCGCACGGTGGCCGAGACGCCCGCGGCGGTCGGGCTGAGGTAGGCCCAATCGATCTCGCCGTCGGACATGAGCGTCGCGTGGGGCAGTCCGCCGCCGTTGCTGTAGCGGGGGAAGTAGTGCCGTCCGAGGCGGGCCGTGCCGCCCTCGAGGGCCGGGTCGTTCACCGCGACCTCCACCCAGGCGATCTCACGGTTCGTCCGGGTGGCCCGGATCCAATAGCGGTTTGCCCCCGCGGGCAGGTTGGTGGCCCCGCCCTCGATCGAAATGGCTCGGAAGGTCGCGCTCAGCTCCGGCCGGCGCACCACCAGCTTGGGCACCGAGGCGATCGGTCCCTCACGGTCCCGCGGGATGGCCTTGGCCGGGGCGCCGTCCGCGGATTCCAAATCGCCGCAGGCTGTGTTCTTGAAGGAGCGGACCGTGTACCAGAACACCGTGCCCGCGCGGGCCACGTCCGGGGCGTCCGGGGTCTGGTCGAGCTCGGAAAGGGTGGTTCCGGCGCGATGCGGCACCGTGGCCACCAGCGTCGGCCGCACGTCGGGCCGGTGGAGATCCTCGCGGCGGTTCCAACGATAGAGTCGATAGCCAGCGGTGCGGTTGCTGGCGGCGCCGGCATCGGGCGTCCAGGTGAGGCGGATCCGCTGGCGCCCGTTCGTGGCGCCGACGCCCTCGATGACGAAGTCGTTGGCGGAACGAAGTCCCTGGGGGATGGGCGGCGGGATGCGGTCGCAGAAGGTCACGCAACCCGGGATCGACGCCGCACCGTCCCGTCCCAGGATGTCGCGCGCGGCGACGAGGTAGCAGAACTGGTCGCCGTCGCGGAATCCCAGGCCGCCGCGGTGCCGGTCCCGTGTGTCGGTGACGAAGACCGTCGAGGGATCGGCCACCAGGTCGGCGGCCGTGGCCGCGGTGAACTCCTTCGGCGGCATCACCGGCTGGACGTTGACGCGTTCCACGCTGGGATCGCTCAACGCCAGTTGGGCGAGGACTCCCGGCGCAGCCCCATTGGTCAGCCCGAGAGCGACGGCCCGGGACCGCTCCACCCGGTAGACGTTGTAGCCGTTCATCGCCGGGGTGAGACGCCGCAGCTCATCCGGAGTGGACCAACGGATCCGCGCCAACAGGTCGGCGGTCGGACCGTTGGTGGGTACCTCGATCACCGGGCCCGGTGCCGGCAGCTGCAGCGGCGTTCCCCGGGTGAGGACCACCCGGGCGAGGACCGTCGTCGCCCGGGACTGTTCCACGCTGAACTCCCGGAGCTCATAGGTCATCTGGGTCGAATTCGGATTCCCGTAGGGTTCGGCGTGGGCCAGGCCGAAGGCCATCGCCGCTCCCGGATGACGCCGCGACAGCAACAGCATCCGGGACCCGAGGGACGGGTCGGAGGAGAAGCCATGGGCCACCGCAGCCAGCTTCTCGGCCAGGGAGATTCCGGGCGCCGGGACCACATTCTGGAACAGGCCGGTCAGGTGCTCGTCGAGTTCGGCGAGGTCGTCACCCACGGCCGCGGCCCGTTCCAGCATCGGCCGGATCACGCGGGGATCGGTCTGAACCGCGGCGATTCCGGTCTGCAGGAATTGGCGGGTCGACCGCGTGTTTCCGGGCTTGGCGAAGATGGCCAGCGTCTTCGAGCCGAAGGCCGACGGGTCGGACGGCTGCCAGAACAGGTAAACCCATTCCTCGCCGGCGGCGTTCGTGATGGTGGTGCCGACGGTCGCCAGCCAGTTGCCCGCGGGCAGGGACTCGGCCCGCCCGGTCGAAACGACCGGGATCAGCAACAGCACCGCGAGAAGCGCGCGGATTCCGGCGGACCGAAGGACGGAGGGGATCATGCGAAAGCTCAAGGGAAGGTCGGCTGAAGGCGGGTTCACTCGGCGCTGAAGGCGCCGTTCTGGTAGGTGATGCAGGCTTCCTCGGTGATCTTGACCAGGACCTGGACCTCGATCCCGGCGCAGCCCTGGAGCCGGACGTCGCCGAAGAGGTCGCCACCCGTCAGGTCTCCGAGCCGGCCCAGCGCATCGAGCTCGAACCACGCGCCACCGTGGATGAAGCAGAGGAAGTCGCCGTTCGCGTAGCCATAGGCGCGTCCCAGGATAGTCGGCTCATCCCAGCGAAATCCCGCCCCGACACCGCCGCCGAACTCGGCGCGGAGCTTGCAGTCCCGTCCGAGGGAGATGTTGGCGGAGACCTCCGTGTACAGACCCGCCCAGCCGTCACGGGCGATGTCATTGTCGGACAGGCCGATCACGTGTTCCACGTCATCCGCCCAGCGGTCGAACGGCTTGTAGGAACAGGTCTTGCCGACAAAGAACCCACCGGTGCAGGGAATCTTCTCCAGCACGCTCACGTCGCAGTTGGCGGACAGGAAGTCCTCGCGCGCGCCGAAGGAGGCGTCGCCACCGATGCCCTTGAGGGTGATCAGGGCGGGAATGATCGGCACATAGGTCGGCACCTGGAATCCGCCGCCGACCTGGAGCACCTTGAAGGGCGGGTCGTTCGCCGGATCGGCGGCGAAGGCGAAGAGCAGGTCCGCCTGGAACTCCAGCTTGTCGGTGATGAACTTCACCGCCTGCATCGACACCGCCAGCGTCACCTCGGTGGCCGGGACCGATCCCAGGCTGCACCCGTAGTCCTCGCCGTCGTTGTCGTAGCTCCGAAGGGTGAACTGCACCCCGGCCTTGAGCATGGAACCTTCCTCGGCCTCCTCGCGCTTGCCGCTCATGCCGAACTCGATCTCACCGTCGAGGCGCAGCTGCTGCAGGTCGTCGCCCACGATCTGCGCGTCGCCCTGGATCGAGCCCGCCCCCAGCGCACCGGCGACATCGCCCAGCAGCGGAACGATCTCCGAGGCCAGCCCGACGCTCTCCTGGGTCAGCACCTGCATGATCACGCGGTTCAGCTCCGCGACGCCGCTGTCGATGGCGTCGGCGACCAGCGTGTTCAGGTCGTACAGGAGTTCCCGCAGATAGTTCTGCACCTCGCCTGGGACGCTGGAGGCGTAGAAGCGGTCCTTCACCAGCCCCTTGAGCTCCCCTTTCAAGGCGTCCGCGGTGAGGTCCTCGAACGGGTCGTCGATGCCGCAGGCGAAGCCCTCAAAGTAGTCGACCGAATCGTCCAGCGATCCCTCGACCGCCACCGAGAGGCTCGCGGCTTGGCTGGAGACGATCATCGCCATGCGCGAGGAATAGTCGCGCGAGGGCTGCAACCGGTTCCTCAGGTCCACCACCGCGGCATCGAGGTCCTGCAGGGCCTTTTGGACCTGGGCGAACGGGATGTCCGACTTGGCCATCAGGTCGCCCACTAGCTCCTCCACCGCGGTGTCCACCGCCAGCCCGCCGAGCTTCGTCAGGAGGTCCTTGGCCATCTGCTCGACCTGAGTGCGGGCCTCGATGCCGTTGCCGATCTGTTCCTTCACGAAGATCCCCGGATAGGTGCCCGCGGGTCCCGACGTGGAGTCATCGGGCAGCACGATCAGGCCCGCCGCCGCCTGCAACGCGTCGTGCACCTCGCCCAACTGCGAATGCACGGTTCCCAGCACCGTCGCGGTGTCGGTGTACACGCCGGCGATCCCGTACAGGCGCGCCGAGATGCTGTTGGTCCAGCCGGGCGCGCCGGTGATGTATCGCTCCAGCACCGGCCTGGCCTGCGTCGTGAAGTCGCACGGGTCCACCTGGCCATGGAGCGTTTCCAGCTCGGCGTGGAGGTCGGCGATCACCGGGTCCAACAGCCGGTCCAACAGCGGGTCCCAGAAACGATGCGGGTCGGCATCGAGGATGTCTCCCAGCCGCTGGGTTCCCACCCCGAGGATCCCCAGCTGGACTCCCACGGCGTCCTGCAAGGCGTCGTTCAACCCGGTGCCTTCCATCAGCATCTCGGTGAGGTTCGCCAGCGGAGCCCCGGCGTACTGCGCGCCGAACGAGAGGTCCGTCGATCCGCCGCGCAGGTGGTTCAGCCGGCTCTCCGTCTTCAGGATGATCAGGTTCTTCTCCTTCGGCGCGAGGCTGTTGAACTCGCCGACCGTGGTGGACCACAGCAGGGGGTAGTCGAACTTCACGATCCCGGCCCACAGCTTCTGGGCCCGCGGATTGTAGTCCTCGGTCAGGCCGTCGCGGTAGGCCAGCACCCCGACCGTCGGTGTCCCGACATGGTCGGCGTCAAACCCGGCGTCGTTGAAGAAGTCGCTGCCGGACCGGTTCCACCAGGCGGCCGACTGGGTGAACCCGGAGACCGGCCCGCCACCCATCACGTAGAGGGCCCCGAACGGTCCGGAGGGATCCACGTGGAGGTGGACCTTCACGTCTTCGAAGAACGCCACGTTCAGCGAGCCGGACAGGTTCAGCCAACCCGGGATCGGATCCACGGCGGCCGTCCAGGTGTTGAAGTACGCGTCGTTGACCGGCTCGAAGCTGAACGGTGTGTCGTCGGCCGAGGGAATCCCGAGCTGCGTCGGTCCCTTCAGCCGCGAGCTGACCCCGAGCACGCCCGCCGAAAGGGGCCGGATGTTGCCGTCCGTTCCCAGGGCCAGGCGGCCGGTGAAGCCATCCTGGGCCCCGAGCAGGAACCGGTTGGTCGGCCGTGCGGTGATGTCGAACACCACGCTGTAGTCCGCGGTGGTGCACGCCGTCGTGAGGAACGCGGCACCGGCGTCCGCCAGCACCGGCTCGAAGGCCACCCCGTTCACCGCCACGGAGGTGTCCCAGTAGTCCAGGGTGACGCCCGGCTGGGTGGTCGAACGCGGCGCGTCCAGCAGGTGTCCGTTGCAGCGCAGACGCAGATGCTCCAGTGGGTAGCTGAAGTTCGCGGGATACGGCAGCGAGATGGATCCCGCCAACGCCGAGGCCGAGTTCTGCCCGTCGAGGAAGGCGAGGCTCAGGTTCGAGATGGCGAAGTCGTAGCCGTAGATCTTCGGCAGGGTCACCGCCCCGTCGGCCTCATGGATCCCGGAGATTCCCGACCGCCGCAGGTAGAGCTTCTCGCGGACGCTCGGGGTGAATCGCGTGGCGTTGCCGGCGATGAGGCTTTGTCCCCGGTTGGTCACCACGAGGAGGACGTTGGTCGGCGCGTAGTTGAAGCCGGCGTACTCACCCCAGCCTTCCTCGTAGCCGACAT
>CAIYXO010000277.1 GCA_903930165.1 uncultured Verrucomicrobiota bacterium
CGGCCCCGGTGACGCGGTCGTGGACCTCGATGGCGTCACCCACCGCGAAGATGGAGGGGTCGCTGGTCCGGAGGTGGACGTCGACGCGGACCCCGCCGGAGACGCCGAGCTCGAGTCCGGCGTCACGCGCCAGGGAAACCTCCGGGCGGACGCCGAGGCCGAGGACGACGAGGTCGGCCTCGATGCGGCGACCGCTCCGCAACACGACGACGGAGGCCTGTGCGGACTCGCCCGTTCCGGAGGGCTCGAAGCCCGCGACGGCGTCGCCGAGGTGCAGGCCCACGCCGTTTCCTTCGAGTTCAAGGTGGAGCCAGGCGGCCATCTCGGGGTCGAGCGGGGCCATGACCTGGGGAGACGCCTCGACCACGACCGTTTCCAGGCCGCGTCTCGAAAGCTGCTCCGCCATCTCCAGCCCGATGTAGCCGCCACCGACCACGACGGCGCGTCGGGACCCGTGCTTCCCGATCCAGTCCAGGATGCGTTCCACGTCCGGGATGTTCCGCACGGTGAAGTGGCCGGGTCTGTCGATGCCGGGAATGGGTGGCCGGAGCGGCGTGGCCCCGGTGGAAAGGACCAGGGAGTCGAAGGGTTCCGTGTACTCGCGTCCGGTCCGGGTCTCCCTCACCCGCACGGTGTGTTCCGAGCGGTCGATCGAAAGCACCTCGGTGTCGACCCGGACGTCGAGGTTGAACCTCGAGCGGAGCGACTCGGGCGTCTGGAGCAGGAGCGAGTCCGTCTCGGCGATCTCGCCGCCGACGAAGTACGGGAGGCCGCAGTTGGCGAAGGACACGTGGGGTCCGCGTTCGAAGACGACGATTCCGCACGACTCGCTCAGTCTCCGGGCACGGGCGGCCGCGCTCGCGCCGCCGGCGACTCCGCCCACGATCACCAGACGTTTCGTCTTCAAGCCGCACCTCCGGTTTCGATTCCGGCCGGGTTTGGGCCCGTGGAAGCGGCCCGGTCCGGATGCCTCTGTCGGAGGCGTTCCAGGAGGGCCTTGCCGGCGAGGTCGGACGGGTCCGGCTCGAAGCCGTGTTCGTGCAGCAACTCCTGCAGGGAGTGGGAGTCCTCGACGCGGACCTCGTCGGGAAGGGTCTCGACGCGCTGCATCGCCTCGTGCGCCCGATCGAACAGGGCGCAGCGGCGACGCACGGTCTCGGGAAGGGCGAGGTAGAGGTAGTAGTGCAGCCAGGTGCCGCGGCGGGTCAGGACGAAGCTGCATTCGCGCATCCGGGGATCACCCGGGGCGCATCCGTCCTGGACGAGCAGGAACGGGCCGCGGGTCTGCCCGGATCCCATGAGCTTCGACAGGTCGAACAACTCGCAGTCCGCGAGCCGGTTGGTGATCGTCCGTTGCGCGATCATGGGGTTCCCGATGACGGTTTGGCCGCTGCGGTGGGCTTGGGGACGGCGTTCGTGGTCGAGGCGGGAGAGGCCGGTTCGTTGCAGCAGGGCCCACCGACACGGCAACCCCGGGGCTTTCCGGCGTGTTCGGCGATCTCCTGCAGCGGTGCCAAGGAGGCCGGTGCCCGGTCCGGATTCAGGGCCGTCGGATGGTCGCGGTCGTGGGCCTCCCAGCCGTGGCTGGCGAAATCGGTCACCACCTTCGCGTGGTTGCGGGCGACCAGGACCGCCTCCGGCGTCTTCCCGCGGACCGTGACCTTCAGGCCTTTCCCGGTGGCTTCCACCACGTGTGTGATGTCCTTCCGGTGCTTCGCGTACTCGGCGAAGGCCGGATCGTGGGGCCGAACCGGCAGGCCTTTGCCGAGGCGTTCCTCCATCTGCGACACATGCGCCTTCAGGAACGCGGCGAGTTCCGGGGTGTCCGACTCCGTCACCGCCACGTAGCCGTCCGGAATCGTCGTGACCTCGCGTCGCAGCGCCGAGTGCCCGTCGAACAGGCCGTGGATCGCCCGGCGCGCCTCCGGCGGCATCCGCTGCGCCTCCGACCTCAGGTGCAGCGGCGGAAACGCGAGAAGTCCCGAAAGTCCGGCGAACAGAAGACATTTTGATCTCATTTAATGAGTATATACGAATATGATTGAGTGTCAACAAGCGGTGACTCATTCTCAGGGGGTCGCGAGGGGGGATGGGAGAAGGTCTCGCGCGTGCCGGTTCTCCGATTCGCCAGCCATGAAGACATCGATCTCGAAACCCTGGATCCTCCTGCTGCCGAGCCTCTGGGCCCTGGCGGCGCTGGAAGCGGAGGAGGAACTCGGAGCCGGTGTTGGGAAAGCGGCCGGCCGGGAACGGGAGGCGCTGGTCCTCGAAAGGACACGTCTGGCCGGCGGCCTGCTGGGCTCGAACCTCCTGGCCGCGATCTCCCGCTCGGGGGTGACCGGCGCGGTCGAGTTCTGTTCGGTCGGGGCGTTGGAGCTCACCCGGTCGGCGGGGACCAACGACGGCACCGGCGTCCGCAGGGTTTCCCACAAGCCGCGGAATCCCGCCAACCGTGCAGACGAAGGCGAGCTCCGGGTCCTGGAGGATCTCAGGGGCCGTCTCGTCTCGGGCGGCGGGACACCCGTGGTGTTGACGACCAACGCCTCGGGCCAGGTGAGCGGCTTTGCCCCGATCCAGCTGGGGCAGCCGCTGTGCCTGAAATGCCACGGGCAGCCCGACCGCGAGATCGCTCCGTCCACGCTGGAGGTGCTTCGCCGCCTCTATCCCGAGGACAAGGCCACGGGATTCCGTCTGGGAGAACTCCGCGGGATGTGGCGTGTCGACCTCCCGCACTGATCGCCATTCCCACGCCCCCGTGGCCATCCCCGATACCGACCCGGGAAGCGAGACGGGGTCGTCCGCAGATGCCGCCGATGCCCACAGATGTTTCGGGGATAGCGCTCCCGGCCGTTCTGGGTCTTCGGTTGGCGATCCTGCGTGGGACTCCCCCCCGATCCCGGATCCCGAATCGGGAATTCCGAATCGCCGACAATCTCAGGCGGCCTCGAAGGCGACGGAGAACTCGGTGCCGCGCCCGCTCCCGGAATGGACGACGACCTCGGTGCCGTGGCGGCGTGCGATTTCCCGTACGATCGAAAGGCCGAGGCCGGTGCCGGGCTGGATCTGGCCCGGGCGTTCGAACCGGTAGAAGCGGTCGAAGATGCGGCCCAGATGCTCCTGGGGGATGCCGGGTCCGTTGTCGGCCACCGCGATGCGCCAGGCGCCCGCCTCGCGGTGCAGGTGTATCTGGATGAGGCCGCCCTCCTGGGTGAACTTGCAGGCGTTGCCGGCGAGGTTCTCGACGAGCGACCGCAGTTGGCCCGGGTCGCCCCAGACCTCGGCCGGTCCCCCGATGGTCTCGAGTCGCAGCTGCTGTCCCTTGGCGGCGGCGGTTGCGGCGAGGTCGCGCAGCACGCCGCCACACAGGGCCGCGAGGTCCACCCGTTCGCGTACCGGCCGGTCGGTGCCGCCCTGCAGACGGGAGAACTTGAGGATGTCCGACACCAGCGACATCAGGCGGGCGGTCTGGTCGCGAGCGATCCCGAGGAACTCGGTCCGGACCTCGGCCGGCATTGCGGCGTCGGCGAGCACGGTGTCGAGGAAGCCCCGGATGGAGGTCAACGGCGTGCGGAGCTCGTGGGACACGGCCGCGACGAAGTCGCTCTTCATGCGATCCAGTTCGCGGGCCTTCGAGACGTCGCGCAGGGCGAGGACCACGCCTTGGACGGAGCCTCCGGTCCGTCGTGGGGCGGCGACGAGGGTGACCGGGTGGGCGGCACCGGTGGCGGATCGGACAGTCTGGGCGCCGTCGATGCGTTGCGGGTCGCCAACCGGTTCGCCGGAGGCGAGGACCGCGGCGAGGAGCGAGCCCGTGTCGAAAGCTCCCCCTTCAAGCCGGAGTATCTCGCGGGCGTCGCGGCCGACCGCCTGTTCGGCGCTCCAGCCGGTCATCCGGCACGCCTCGGCGTTCATGAGCTCGATGCGGCCGTCGCGGTCGGTGGAGATGACTCCGTCGAGGATGCTGGCCAAGGTGGCGGCGAGCCGGGCCGACTGGTCCTCGAGTCCGGCCTGCGCCCGCGTCCGTTCGTCGACCTCGACGCGGAGGGCGATGTTGGAGGCCCTGAGTTCGCTCACGGCGCGGTCGCGGGAGGCGGAGAGGGTGGAGAGCCAGATGCCGGCGATGCCGGCGACACCGGCGAAGGCCCAGTAGCGGTTGTAGCTGTCGAGCAGCACCTCGGCGCCGAACGGCCCGCGCTTCTGGCTGGTCCCGATGGCGGAGATGAGGAGGATCGCGCCGTTGGCGATGGTGACGTGCCGGACGCCCAGCCGCAGTGCGGCCCAGGCCACGAAGAGGAAGGGCAGGTACTCGAGCCGGAAGTCCGCGAACATCGGGGTCGGGGTCATGAACAGAAACGAGTTCAGGGCCACGAGAAGGATCCAGAAGGCGGCCTGTTCCAGCCGGTGCGGACGCCCGTGGGTCGATGGATGCAGTTCGGGAAGCAGGAGCACCGGGGTCAGTGCCAGCACCCCGACCATGTCCCCGGCCCACCACATCCACCAGTCCCGCAGGAAGGATCCGCCG
>CAIYXO010000278.1 GCA_903930165.1 uncultured Verrucomicrobiota bacterium
CCGAGAAGCTCCTGCTCTACGGCGGCGCGGTCCAGCTCGCGGGGTCGGTCACCGCGCGCAAGAACCAGCTGGCGACCACCTCCGACTGGATGGAACTGGAGAAGAAGCGCGGCATCTCCATCAGCTCGACGGTGCTCCAGTTCGAGTACCTCGGATACCGGATCAACCTGCTCGACACCCCGGGTCACAAGGACTTCTCCGAGGACACCTACCGGGTGCTCACCGCCGTGGACTCGGTGATCATGGTGATCGACGCCGGCAAGGGCGTGGAGTCGCAGACGCGTAAGCTGTTCGAGGTCTGCGCGCGCCGGGGCGTCCCGATCTTCACCTTCATGAACAAGCTCGACCGGCCCGCCCAGGATCCGATCCGGCTCATGGACGAGCTGGAGGCCGTGCTGGGAATCCGCTCCTGCGCGATGAACTGGCCCCTGGGCAGCGGCACCGACTTCCGCGGCATCTACGACCGCGCGGAGAAGCGCGTGCACCTCTTCGAACGCGTGGTCGGCGGCATGTACCGCGCCCCGGTGAACGTGACCGGCCTCGACGATCCCATCGTCCGATCGAAGCTCGACGACCAGACCTACGCGACCGTCCGCGAGCAGATCGAGATGGTCGAGATGGCCGGCGCCGAGTTCGACCATTCCGCGGTCCTCGCCGGCAAGCTGACCCCGGTGTTCTTCGGCTCCGGCGTGAACAACTTCGGCGTGCAGCTGCTGCTCGACAGCTTCCTGAACTTCTCCCCGTCGCCGCGCGGGCGGACCGCCGCCCTCGCCGCCTGAGTCGGGTTCCAACGTGGCCCGCCCACCGGATCAGGTCCGCGCGTCGTCCGCTGCGGATGCCGCACGGATCCGCTCGAGTTCTCCGCTCCAGCGCCAGCACAACCATGCCGGGATGAATCCGAGGACCCCGAAGGCGGAGTCGACGCACCGCCACCACGGCGGAATCCCGCGCACCGCGCCGAAGACGAACGCCCAAGGCACCACGGCGACGCAGGCGATCATGGCGAACCGGTAGAGCCAGCGGTTCCGGACCGGATCCTCGATGGCGCCCCACATAGAGATCCCGATGGCGACATGCCCGAAGGCGAGCCAGTCGGTTCCGTACCAGATGAACGGCGCTGCGGCATCCGCCACCTGGATGCCCTTCCAGGCGGTGCCCAACCACCGCGCGACGAATCCGGGCACCCAACCTCCCCCGCTGAAGTCGGAACCCAGGATCGAGACGGCCCACTCGAACTGGGTCCTGATGGGAATCGCCGTCAGGCCGCTCAGCACCAGGCCCACGATGAACAACGCGGTCCAGAGCCACAGCCTTCTCAGAAGCGCTTGCGGACGGTCCATGGGCTCCGCTCAGCGGCGTTTCGCCGGCTTCGACTTGGCAGCTGCCGGCTTGCTGGCCGGGGCGGAAGCCTTGGCACGGGCGGGCGGCTTGGGTCCACGGCCGGGGAAGGTCAGTTCGGCGACACCCGACTTGTCGAGTTCACCCAACCCGGAGGCGACCATCTTGGAATACTGGTCGAAGGTGGCCTTGGCCAGCGGCGTCCGGCACTTCGCGGCCTTCGCCAGTCCAAGGGCGATGCCGGAATCCTTCGCCGCATGGGCGGCGCTGAAGAAGCAGGAGTGGTCGCGGTTCTGCATGTCCTCGCCGTCGGTCTGCAAAACCCGCGAGTTCGCGCCGGTCTGCGAGAACACCTCCCGCAGCATCGCCAGGTCGAGTCCGAGCGCCGCACCCAGTCCGAGGCCCTCCGCGAGGCCGGCGGTGTTGATGTTCATCACCATGTTGACGAGCGCCTTCACCTGGGCCGCGGTGCCCGCCGGCCCGATGTAGCGGCTGGAGGAGGCGAGCTGCTCCAGCACCGGCTTCGCCTGCTCGAAGGCCGCCTCCGTGCCGCCCAGCATCAGGTAGAGCGAACCCTGGCGAGCCTGGGTGATGCTGGACGCCATGCAGGCCTCCAGCGAGGCCGCCCCGACCGCCTGCGACCGCTGCTCGACCATCACGTGGATGGACGGGGAAACCGTCGCGCAGTTGATGAAGAGACGGCCCTTGGCGCCCCGGAGCAGGCTGTCGCCCTTCGTGGCGAAGATCCGCTCCATGGCCGCGTCGTCGGTCACCACCGTGACCACGACGTCCGCGGCGGCCACGACGTCGGCCAGGCGTTTGGGCGCCTCGCATCCCAGCTCCTGCGCGAGGGACTCGGCGGACTTGCGGCGGGCGTCGAAGACCGCGGTGACCCGGAATCCGGTTTCCTGGAGACGGCGGGCCATGTTGGCCCCCATGCGACCGACTCCGACGAATGCGATGCGAGGTTTCATGTGGAGACGAAAAGCGAAACGGAAGCCGGAGTGAAGCCCGGCCCACGCGGAAATGCACGCCTGCGTTGGCCGGCCCGGACCGCGCCCGTAGGAGACGACGTGAGGAGTCCCATCCCCACGGGATGGTTCCCCGGAAAACGGCAACCGCCCGCGGCCGGACGACCCCGTACGGGCGGTCGTCTCTCCGTGAAGTCCGCCAAAGAACAGAGACCTGGGAATAGAGGGGAAACCGCGGCTTGGCAGCCGCGGCCACATGCGGGAAATCGGGAATCGCAGAACACGAATCCCGAATGCGACGCAGGCCGGCTCAGTTGGCCTTCGGATCGACCGTCTTCGGTGCGCCGGCGAGCCCCTTCTGCCCCCGCGACAGCTGCACGTAGTCGATGAGGATGCGTTGGGCCTCGCGGAGGTTCACGTCGGCGGCCACACCCTCCTCTTCGGCATCTTCGTCGGGTTCCCCTTCCGCGGCCGCGGACTTCTCCTTCTTGCGGTTCTCGGTGGTGGAGGCGGATTCCCGGCCCGCGCCACTGCGCAGGGTCCGCTCGTCCCGCTTGGTCGCCGCGATCAACGGCTTGGAGTTCTCCGGCTCGGGCAGACCCGGCTTGCCGGCGTCCTTCAGGGTGAGCTTGTAGGTGAGCGGTTCCCGTTCGTTGCGGGACTCGATCTCCTCGCGCCGCTTGGCCGCACGCTCCTTGTCGGCACGCATCTCGGCCAACCGGTTCGACTCGTTCAACGACACCGTCCGGTCGGCCAGCTGCTTGCGGAAGCGCTCGATGTCCTCGCGGATGTAGGAGAAGTCGCGGTCGGCTCCGACCCGCTCGTCCGAACGGCGACGCAGGTCGGGAAGCAACGCCGGGACCTTCGTGTAGTGGTCGTAGCGCACCGGGCTGATGGTGTTCCAAGGAAGAGCATTGCTCATCGCGGATTCACCGATCTCCGCGTAGTTGTTCACGCTCGGGAGGACGATGTCCGGGACGACGCCCTTGAGCTGGGTGGAGGACCCGGAAGGCCGGTAGAACTTGCTGATGGTCACCTTCACCTGTCCGGGCTTGCCCTGTCCCCGGTAGTAGGGATCGAGCGCCTGCAGGTTCTGGACGGTCCCCTTTCCGTGGGTCGCGCTGTCGCCGACCACGATCGCGCGGCCGTAGTCCTGAAGCGCGCCCGCAAGGATCTCGGAAGCCGAGGCGCTGAAGCGGCTGGTCAACACCACCAGCGGTCCCTCGTAGAGCACGTCCGGATCCTCGTCCTCGAGGATGCGGTGCTGGCCGAGGGAGTTCACGACCTGCACGACCGGACCGGTCTTGATGAAGAGCCCGGTGAGGTTCACGCATTCCTCGAGGGAACCGCCGCCGTTGCGGCGTAGGTCGAGCACCACGCCGTCGACGTTCTCCGCCATGAGCTTCCGGAGCAGCTTGGCCACGTCCGCGGTCGGGCTCTTGGTCGCGCCGCCGCCGCCGATGGCACCGCTGTAGAATGCGGGAAGGTCGATCACGCCGATGCGGTTGGTCTTGCCGTCCAAGCCGGGCAGCAAAACCAGCTTCGCCTTCGCCTCCTGGTCCTCCAGGGGGATGGTGTCCCGGGTGATCGTCACCGCCTTGCGGGTGCTCGGGTCGGCGCCCTTCGGGATGTAGGTCAGCGTCACCTTCGTGCCCTTCGGCCCGCGGATCTGCTCCACCACCTTCTGCAGCTTCTCGTCGATCACGTCGACCGGAGGCTGCCGGTCCTGCGCCACGGAGACGATCTTGTCGCCGGCCTTCAAGGACTTCGACTTCTCCGCCGGGCTGCCGGGCTTGATCTCGCTGATCATCGCATAGCCGTCCTCGGTGGTCAGGACCGCCCCGATGCCCACGAAGGAAAGCGTCATGGACATCGCGAAGGCGTCCTCCTCACGCGGTCCGAAGTAGTTGGAATGCGGATCGTAGGAGTGGGCGAGGGCGTCGAGGTAGAACTGGAGGACCTCCTTGGGCTCGAACTGCTTGAGGTTCCGCATCACCCGGTTGTACCGGCGCATGAGGGTCTTCACGATGTCCTGGTGACGGTCCTCGGGGAGGTTCTTCTCCACGAAGGCCCGGACGTCGGAGACCGAGGTGAAGCGGCCCTGCTCGGCGAGACGCGCGAACTCGGCGGCCCGGTTGGTGTTGAGCAGTTCACCGAGGCGCTTCTCCAGGCCGGCGAGATGGAGGTCGGCCACCTTCTTGCCGTCCACCATCAACGGCTTCGGAGCCGCGGCGGCAGCCGGCTTGGCGGTGGCGACCTTGTTGGTCGCGGCCGTCGACGGAGCATCACCCGGAGCGGGGATCGCCGGGATCTCGACCTCGGGTTCCGGATCGGGCTCGGTGGTCAGCTTGGTCCAGAGGTTGGTCGAAAGGCTGTCGAAGTCGCGGCTCAGCTTCTCGGAGAGGTATTCGAACCGCAGCCTCTCCTTCCACAAACCCCGGGCCTCCTCGACGGACTTCGGCCGGGAGGCGTCCTTCCGGTTCAGCAGGATCCGGACGTCACGGTCGAACTCGAACCGCTCGTCCTTCAACTGCTCCATCACCAGGGCGTACTGCTGGTCGATGCGCTGCAGGTAGCGGTTGAAGACGTCGTAGGCCGGACGCGTGTCGCCACGGCGGACCGTCAGGTCGTCCAACTGCTTCTTCAGGGGGAGGAACTCCTCGTAGTCGGACTGGAGGAAATAGAGCTTCTGCGGGTCGAGCGCCTCGAAGAAACGTTCGAAGAACTGCTCCGAGACGCCGTCGTCGAACTCGCGCCGGAGGAAGTGCGAACGTTCGATCATCCGCGCCGCCAGCTTGGCGATCTCGCCGTTGGACTCCTCGGGCGCCAGCGTCTTGGGCGCCGTGAACTTCGAGGGTAGGACCCCGCTGTCCGACGTCCCCAGGTGGACGGGAGGGTTGGTTGCGGCCCCGGGCTGGTCCGCGAGGACGGCCAGGGACAGCAGCGAGGCCAGCAGGGCGGACCAGCGCGACATCCGGACTTTCATGGACATGGACTATGGGATCGGGTGGGTGGGAAGCCAAACGGAAGTTCGGAACGGGATCGATCCATCCGGACGGATCCCCGGGGACCGGTCTGGAATCCCCGGTTCAACGACTCGCGGGGAGCACAGGATGTTCAACCGCCGCGCGAGGCCGACGGCTTGGAGGAACCCTTGGACGCCTTGGATTCGGACTTCGCACCGGCCTTCTTGGCTCCCTCGGGCACCCGCCAGACATACCGGAACATCAGGACCCTCAGGGCGGCGGTGAGGGGGATGGCGAGCACGCCGCCGAGCACGCCGCCCATCACGTTCGTCCCGACCATGACGGCGATGATGATGGTGAGGGGATGGAGGCCGACACGTTCGCCCATGATCTTGGGCGAGATGTAGAGTCCCTCGACGAGCTGGACGACCGCGAAGACCGCCACCGCGCCGGCGGGCAGCTGCCAGCTGCCGGAGGTGGCGAAGCCGATCACCACCGCGGCACCACAGGTGACGATCGCGCCGAGGAACGGGATCATGGTCATCACCGTGGCCACGAGCCCGATGAGGAACGCGTAGGGCAGCCCGATGATGAGGAAGCCGATGGTGTAGAGGACGCCGTCGCAGAGGGCGACAAGCACCTGGCTGCGGAAATAGACGATGAGGTAGTCGTTGATGGAACGGAGGACGAACACCAGCTCGTCCTTGAACTCCGAGTGCCGTACCGGGAGGTAGTCGGTCCAGCGGCGTTCGATGCCGTCCTTTTCCAGGAGGAAGTAGAACGCGTAGACCGGGATCAGGGCGAGGCCTGCGAGGATGCCGAACCAGCCGGACACCTTGCTGACCTGGCCGAAGGCCCAGGCGCCGGCCTCCGGGAGAAGGTTCGCCAACCAGGCGGTCGCGGACTTCAGGGTTCCCGGATCGATGGCCGGGCCGCCTTCGGAATTGTGCGGGGAGGAGTCCGTCGGGACCGCGTCGATCCCGGTGGAAGGTCCGGCATTGGTGTCCTTCAAGGCGCCGGGAAGGAACCGGGAACGCAGATCGAGGACCTTGCGCACCAGTACCGGCGGATTGGTAGCCCAGGAATTGACCTGCTGCTGCACCTTCTGGCTGTAGGCGGGAACCCGTTCCGCGAACTGCTGGGTCTCCCTGTAGACCTGGGGAACCACGCTGGCCAAGGCCCCGACCATGAGGGCCAGGGCGGTGACGAAAACGAGGAGGATGGCACGGGCACGGGGGATGCCGCGTCGGCCGAGCAGGTCGACCAGGGGATCGAGCAGGTAGGCCAGAACCCCGGCCACGGCCAAGGGCCAGAGCACCGGGGACAGCAGGCGCAGCAGGACGCCGAGGCTCCACACCACGCCGCCGAGCAGCGCCAAGATCGCGGCGACGGCGACCGACGTGAATGCGAACCAGAGTATCCGGGACTGGGTCTCGCTCGGTGGAGGAAGCATTTGGGGCCTCGGATGACGGGTCGCGGAACCGGAATCAGGCGAGCCGGGCGGCCTTCTCCGAGGCGACCCGGACGGCGGAGATCAAGGTGGCCCGCAGACCGCCCTTCTCCAGCTCATGCACCGCTTCGATCGTGGTCCCACCGGGACTGCAGACCGCGTCCTTCAAGGCGCCGGGATGCTGACCGGTCTCGAGCACCATCTTGGCCGCGCCGAGCAACGTCTGGGCGGCCAACCGCTGCGCGATGTCCCGGGGAAGCCCCGCCGCGACGCCGCCATCCGCCAACGCCTCGATCATCATGAAGGCGTAGGCCGGTCCGCTGCCGCTGACACCGGTCACCGCGTCGAGCAGCTTCTCCTTCACCTCCATGGCGAGTCCGACGGATCCGAGCAGCCTCTGGGCGGTCTCGGCGTCGGCCCGCGTCGCGGCGGAACCGGTGGCGAAGGCCGAGGCGCTCGCACCGACCAGCGCCGGCGTGTTGGGCATCACGCGGACGATCCGCGTCCCGGGAGCCGCCGCCGCCTCCATGCGGGCGAGGGTCACGCCCGCCGCGATCGAGACCACCAGGTGCCTTTTGACGTCGATGTTCGGTCGAAGTTCGTTGAGAAGCCCGGCGACCTGATCCGGCTTCACCGCGAGGAAAAGGACGTCCGCGGCGGCGACGATGTCGAAGTTGGAATTGCTGACCTTGCCGCCGGTGTCGCGGGCGAACGCATCCCGGGCGGCCTTGATCGGGTCGCTGGCAAGCAGCCGGTCCGGACCGACCAGGCCGGCGGCCACGAAACCCTTGCCCAAGGCGGTGGCCATCTTCCCTGCACCGAGGAATCCAATGGAGAGTCCGGACATAGCACGGGGTGTCTATCAGCGGCACAGCGTCGGCGACACCGGAAAATCCCGGTCGCCATTCCATCCGGGAACCTGGCTGTGGCGATCCAGCGGGGGCGCCGGCCGACCTCACGCAGAATCGCCAAGACGCCAAACGGCGCACCGGATCCGTGACCGGGAATGCGATCACCGTCGGGTTTGTGGTTCCGCTTCGGGAATCCGGCTGTTTCCACCTCGCTTCCCGGCAGCATTGCGGCTTGGCGTACCGATCCCTTCCGCACCGTTCCGGCGCAAGCGGCTTCCGGAGCGAAGGCGTCCCCTTCCAAACCATCCCGACCCGGCCTATCCTTCCCCCATGACACGCCAGCAGGTGCTCGACCTCTATTTCATGGACGCCCGTTGCAAGCTGATCGAGATCGCCGCCTTCCTCGACCGCGTCGACCGGGCCGAGGGCGACGCGGACTTCCGACTGGACGCTTTCCGGTCGGCGCTGCGGCATCTGGGCGGGGGCGAATCGGCCCGGGCGGAGGCGGTGCTCCGTTCGTTGAGCGATCCCACCGACACCCCCATCCCCAAGGCCCCGGGCAAGGGCGCTGTCGGCGCTTGGACCG
>CAIYXO010000279.1 GCA_903930165.1 uncultured Verrucomicrobiota bacterium
GCGGTCCCGGTCAGCGCGTGAGTGCGGTGTAGTCGGTGTAGCCCTTGGGGCCGGGGGCGTAGAACGTGGTCTCGTCGGGTTCGTTGAGCACGGCCCCGGCACGGAAGCGCGCCGGGAGATCGGGATTGGCGATGAACTTCACCCCGAAGGCCACGGCGTCCGCCCAGCCCTCGGCGAGTGCCTGGTTGCCGGACTCGAGGTCGAATCCGCCGGCCGTGACGAAGGTTCCGCGATAGCTGGAACGGAGTTCGCGGGGTCCGACCCCGGCCTTGGCGCCGTGGGCGATGTCCTGGGCGGTCACCGTGGTCACGTGCGCGTACGCGAGGTTCATGGGCGAGAGCTCCCGGAGCACATGGCCGAAGGTCTCCAGCGGATGGGAGTCGCGCATGTCGTTGAACACGCCGCCCGGGGAGAAGCGGATGCCGACGCGGTCCGCACCCCAGACCCCGACGACGGCCTCGGTGACCTCGAGGGTGAGGCGTGCCCGGTTCTGGACGCTGCCGCCGTAGCGGTCGGTGCGTTGGTTCGTGCCGTCCCTCAGGAACTGGTCGAGCAGGTAGCCGTTGGCGTTGTGGATCTCCACGCCGTCGAAGCCGGCGGCCTTGGCCAACTGCGCGCCGTGGACGTACTCGGCGACGATGCCGGGCATCTCGGACAGCTCGAGAGCGCGCGGCGCGACGTAGTCCGCCATCGCGGTCCCGGTGAAGATCTGGCCTCGCGGTGCGATCGCGGAGGGAGCAACGGGGAGGCCACCGTCAGGCTGGTAGGAAGGATGGGAAATGCGTCCGACATGCCAAAGCTGGAGGAAGATGCGTCCGCCGGCGGCATGGACCGAGTTGGTGACCGTGCGCCAACCGGCGACCTGGGCGTCGGTGAAGATGCCCGGGGTGTTGGGATAGCCGAATCCCCGGGGTGAAACCGAGGTCGCCTCCGAAATGATCAGCCCCGCCGTGGCCCGCTGGGTGTAGTAGAGGGCGTTCAGTTCGACGGGGACATTCCCGGCAGCCGCCCGGCAGCGGGTGAGCGGCGCCATGAAGATGCGGTTGGGTGCCTCGACGGCGCCGATGCGGATCGGGGTGAACAGGTTTGCAGGAGTGCTCATGGGCGAATGTGGAAGGAATATCGACAGACTGGTCGGTCTATTTTTCGGAAGGAGAAAGGTTGAAAGAGGGGTTCGAAGTGCTCAGGGCATTGAGGAGCCGCAAAGGGAGAGGGCGGCGGCTTTGGCGGAATCGACGGGCCAGAGCGCCTTGGCGTTTTGGGCTTCGGTCACGGCACCGGAGAAAAGGAGGAACCAGGCATCTCCGAGGCCCCGTGCCGCGGAAGGCTCCCGATGGACTTGGAGCGCAAGGGAATGCCAGAAGAGGCGGGAGTTCGCCTTGTATTCCTGCACCACGCCGACGGCGTCGCTGACCCGCGGGATGACCGTGGCGGTATTCGAGAACGGACAGCCACGGAACTCGGACTCCTTGAGGAAGTTGCGCAGCCCGTCGAAGCGGATGGCGACCTTCTCCGCGGCGGGAAGATCGCGGTCCAACAGGGCCGTCGCCTGTTGCTCGGAAGCGGCCGCCTCGAGACGCAGCCATTCCACGCACAGCGACTCCTTGCTGCGGAACTGCTGGTAGAAGGTCGCCTTGCAGACCTCCGACTTCTCGATGAGCTCGTTGATGCCCACGGCCTCGTAGCCCCGTTCGGCAAACAAGCGGGCAGCCGTCTCGAGAATTCGCTGACGAGCTTCTGACATCGACTTTGAATAAACAGACAAGTCTGTCTGATGGCAAGGCGGAATTGGGGAAAGAGTTGGAGGTGGGCCACGGAGGCGCAGAGGACACAGAGGATGAGGTTTGGGATTCGAAGGGGGTGGGGAGAGGGCGTCGGCTTTGCCCGCCTCCTTCGGTACCGCGAGTCAGGGGTGTGGAGTTCCTCCAGAAGGAAGCGGAGTGTTTCCTCCGAGGTGTGGGGTCCGGTCCGTCGGTGCCTCCCCGAATGGCGTCTTGGCGATTCTGCGTGAGGCCGGTCTCCACCCCGCTTTCGGGGCTCGTCGACGCGGGTCCGGGGTGGCTGCGTTTCTTGACCCTTGCCGGCTCGCCCGTACGCTCCCGGCCGTGATCGACGTCCCTTGGCTCCCCCGCTTCCGTTCCGCGCTTGTCGCGGCGACGTTCGCCGTCGTTGCCGTCGCCGTGTCGCACTGCCCGGCCCGCGCCGAAGACGTCCCCGGACTGGCCTTGACCCTCGTGGCGGGCGACAAGTCGGACGCCCAGTCGGTCGACGGCATCGGTCTGTTTGTGCCCTCGGGCCAACCGGCGTCGCCGTTCGTTCCTCCCGGGAAGTTCTCCGCCAACTGGTCGGGCAACGTCTCGGTCGATCTTCGGGCCGACTACGTCTTCCACGGCGCCTTCACCGGCCACCTCAAGGTCACCGTCAACGACACCGTTTCGCTCGATGCCGACGGCAAGGGCGATGAGGTCGTCGACGGCCAGAAGGTGCGTATGAACAAGGGGGCGAACCGGATCCAGGTCGAGTACACCCCGCCGGAATCCGGCGACGCCTTCGTCCGCGTGTACTGGTCGGGCAAGGAGACGCCGTTCAATCCGATCCCGGTCACTTCGCTCGGGCACGCGGTGACGCCGCAGATCACCGCGGCCGAGGAAGTCCGCCGCGGTCGGGAACTGTTCACCGAGCACCGCTGTTTCTCGTGTCACACGGCCACCGGACGGATGCCCGAGCTGAAGGCGGACGCGCCGGCTTTCGCGGGGATCGGTTCGCGGCGGAAGTTCGATTGGTTGGCGCGCTGGGTGGAAGACCCCGCCGCCGTCCGTCCCGGGACGCCGATGCCCGCGGTGCTCCACGGCCCCACGGCCAAGGCCGACGCGGAAGCGGTCGCCGCCTACCTCGCCTCGCTGAAGGCGTCCGCCGAGCCCGCCGCGGTGATGGTTCCGGCCGACGCCGTCGAGGCCGGCAAGGGGCTGTTCGAGAAGCTCCACTGCGTCGCCTGCCACCTCGCGCCGGACGCCACGGAAGCCGACCCGAAGAAGGTCTCCCAGAAGCAGGTCCTGGCGAAGTTCACCCCGGGTTCCCTGGTGGCCTTCCTCAAGAAGCCGTCCGAACACTACGCGTGGATCCGGATGCCGGATTTCAAGCTGTCGGACGCGGAGGCGGTCCAATTGGCGGCCTACCTCGAGTCGGTGGCGGACAAGCCGACGGACCGGACGGCGCCCGCCGACGAGGCGATCCTGACCAAGGGCCGTACGCTGGTGCAGAACTCGGGTTGCCTGAACTGCCACAGCCTTGCCGGGGTTCAGAACCAGTTCGCCGCCAAGCCGCTCTCCGGATTGCCGACGTCGTGGACCGCGGGATGCGTGGCCGATGCGCGTGCCGAGGGATCCAAGGCCGCCCGCTACGCCTTCTCCGAGTCCGACCGCAAGGCCCTGCGCGCGTTTGCCGCCTCGGACCGGGCCTCGCTGGCCCGTCATACGGCGGCCGACTTCCTCGACCGCCAATCGCGCGCGCTGAACTGCCGGGAGTGTCATGGCAAGTTCGAGGGCTTCCCCGCGTGGGAGCTCCTATCGGGAAAGCTCAAGCCCGAGTGGGCCGTGAAGTTCATCGCGGGTACCGAGACGTGGAAGCCGCGTCCGTGGCTGGAGTCCCGGATGCCCGCATTCCCGGCCTTTGCCCAGAACCTCGGAGTGGGCCTGGCCACGTCGCACGGCTTCGCCGCCAAGACCGGCGAGGACGTCGCCCCGGACGCCGAGCTGGCGAAGGTGGGCGTGAAGCTGGTGAGCGCCAACGGCGGCTTCGCCTGCACCTCGTGCCATAGCGTCGGCGACTTCGGCGCCACCCAGGTCTTCGAGGCCCCGGGCATCAACCTGGCCCACTCCCACGAGCGCCTTCAGCCGGACTTCTTCCGTCGTTGGCTGCGCAGCCCGCCCTCCATCGATTCCAACAGCAAGATGCCCGCCTACTTCGACGAGGAAGGCCGGAGCGCGTTGGCGGACGTCCTCGAAGGCGACGGTCCCAAGACCATCCGCGCGGTGTGGGAATACCTCCGCCTCGGCGACAAGATGCCGAAGCCGGAGTGAACCGGCGCGGGCCGGGGTGAACCCGGCATGTGGACAGGTCTGCGACTTCCCGACACTCCCGGCGTGACATTCCGTCGGATGCCGGGTCGAAGTGGTCGTGTCCACCATGAGCGAGGAAGTCACAGGCCCGGTGCCGGCCTTGGGTATCCCCGAATCGCCCGGGACCGCCGAGACCGGCGGCCATGCCCTCACGCCCGAGTTCGAGGCGGCCTACGTCGGCCATTCCCAGGCCGTGTACTACCTCGCACTACGCCTGCTCGGCGACCCGATCCAGGCCCAGGACGCCTCGCAGGAGGTGTTCGTGAAGGCCTTCCGGAACTGGGGACGGTTCCGTGGAGGATCCGAGGTGCGGACCTGGCTCTACCGGATCACGGTCAACCACTGTTCGAACCTCCGCCGCGCCTGGTCGGCCCGTCACATCCACACGTCCGACGACGGCGAGTTGCTCGACCGCCAGCCGGCGCGTTCCGGGGACCCGTTGACGGTTCTCGTCACCAAGGAGCTCGGCGACCGCATCGCCCGGGCCCTGGAGACCCTGCCGGAGGAGTATCGGCTGCTGCTGCTGCTGGTCGCGGACGAGGAGCTCAGCTACGAACAGGTCGGGGAACTGACCGACCAAACCACGGATGCGGTCCGCGGAAAGCTTCACAGGGCCCGGCGTGCCTTCACCGCCGCCTTCACCCGCAGTGCTTGAACCGCCA
>CAIYXO010000280.1 GCA_903930165.1 uncultured Verrucomicrobiota bacterium
CTGGTCGAACGCGGTGGGACCAACTACGCCACCAAGCTTGGACATGCGGCGGCGGCGGGTGCGTCCTTCGCCGTCGTCCGCAACCACGCCTCAGGCCCCACCAACGACTGTCCCGTCGGCGACGCCTTGTGCCCGATCGGAGGCATCGAGTTCGTGCCGATTCCGGCCGTGTTCGTCGCCGCTTCCGACGGCGCGGCCCTCGCTGCGTGGATCGCCACCCACCCGGAGACGCGCGTCCGCTTGGCCACGCGGCCGACGGTGGTCCGGTTCGACGTCGCGGCCTCGCTCCGTTGCGAGGCCGTCCGTCTCCGCCTGCGGACCGACCATCCGCTTCGCGGGGTCCGGCGCGTCACGCTCGTGTCTCCCGCCGGGACCCGCAGCGTTCTCCAGGCGTACAATGCCGACGAGTCCCCGGGGCCGGTGGACTGGACCTACACCACGCGGGCGCCCTTCCTCGAATGCACGGCTGGGATCTGGACCCTCGAGGTCACCGACGAGGGACAGGGTGCGGTCGGATCCATCCTTGGCGCCTCGCTGGCGCTGGAGGGCGTGGCGCTCGACGACACCGACCACGACGGCTTGTCCGACTCCTGGGAGCGGGAGCATTTCGGTGGGCTGTCCGAGGGGCCGGGAGGCGATTCCGATGCGGACGGATGGAGTCATCTGCGTGAGTCGTTGGCCGGCACGGATCCGGCGAATTCCGACAGGCCGTCCGTGCCGTCGATCGGCGATTGGAATCCAGGCTTCGTCCGGGTCACGGTACCCGCGACGCCGTCGGCGCCCCGAGCTGTCCTTGCCGGGATGCGGCCGGACCTGCTGGACGAACGCGCCGAACTCGAGTCCGCGGGTGCCGTGCGGACGCGGATCCTGCCCTTGGGCACCAACGCAACCCGGTTCGTCCGGGCGGTGTCGCCGCCTTGAAACCGAGACGAAGACGATGACCGAACCCAACCCGGAACCGACACCCGAGACGCCCGCCGAGCCCTCCGCCGGCGAGCCGGTGCGCCGTGTCCGAAGGCCCCGCTATTCCGGAAGGAACCCGCGCCGCTTCGACCAGAAGTACAAGGAGCACCAGCCGGAGAAGTATGCCGAGGATGTCGCCCGCATCGTCGCTTCGGGAAAGACGCTTGCGGGCACACACCGGCCGATCCTGGTCGAGGAAGTCCTGGAGGTGCTCGCGCTGAAGCCCGGGGAGGTCGTGGTGGACTGCACCCTGGGATTCGGTGGGCACGCCCGGGAGATGTTGTCGCGGATCCTCCCCGGCGGCCGGTTGCTCGGATTCGACGTCGACCCGATCGAGCAGCCGCGGACCGTCGAGCGCCTGCGTGCGGCGGGATACGGCGGGGACGTCTTCGTCGCGGTGCGGAGCAACTTCGCGGGGCTTGCAGCGGGATTGGCCGCGAACGGGCTGGTCGGAGCCGATGCGATCCTGGCGGACCTCGGGGTGTCCTCGATGCAGATCGACGACCCGTCCCGCGGATTCACCTTCAAGGCCGACGGACCGTTGGACCTGCGGCTCAACCCGACGCGAGGGCGATCCGCGGCCCGGTGGCTGGCGGAGGTCTCGGAGACGGAGCTGGCCGAAGCCTTGGCCGAGAACGCCGACGAACCGGCCGCCCCGTTGCTGGCACGGGAAATCCTCCGCGCCCGGATCATCAGCCCGTTCGTCGGCACCCGTCAGTTTTCGGCGTTCCTCCACGAGGTGCTTCGGAGTCACCGGTTGACGCGGGACAAGGAGGAGGGGGACGCCCGGATCCGGCGCGTCTTCCAGGCGTTGCGCATCGCGGTGAACGACGAGTTCGGCGCCCTGGAGGCGATGCTGCGCCAGCTTCCCCTGTGCCTGAAACCGGGTGGTCGGGTTGCCATCCTCACCTTCCATTCCGGCGAGGATCGCCGGGTGAAGAAGGCCTTCCAGGAAGGGGAGCGCGCGGGACTCTACGACGCCGTCTCGGACACCGTCGTCCGGCCCGGACCAGAGGAGCTGCGGTCGAATCCCCGATCCTCGTCGGCGAAACTGCGCTGGGCGATGCGGGCAATGGAGCGTCCTCCGGGCTGACCGCGGCGGAGCGGGACCACAGGCCAGAACGCCAAGGCGAAACCGATTGGCGTCGTCTTCTCGCCGCCGGGCTTCCCTTGGCGCCCTCTGATGTGAGTCC
>CAIYXO010000281.1 GCA_903930165.1 uncultured Verrucomicrobiota bacterium
AGTGGAATTCCGGGCTGCGGAGGTCGGGCTCAGGAGGTCTTGCACGACATGGTGAAGGCCTAAATGCACCTTGGGACGCGGCCCCATTCCGCAATGTTCCCTGCTCCATGGCTGTCTGCTCCATCCGTTGTCGCCCGCTCTGGCTGCGGCGGGCTTCGTGCCGTACCGTCCCGTCGTGGCAGAACAACCGATCGCCATCCGCAACACCTGGACCGCCGTGCGCGACCATGCCCGCACGTACCAGGACTTCACCTACGTCTACCCGGTCATCTCGCGGCGTTCGCGCGGTCTTTCCATCGGGGTCAACCTGAACCCGGACAAGGTCTGCAACTTCGACTGCGTGTATTGCGAGGTGGACCGCAAGACCCCGGGGAAGGCCCGGACCGTGGACCTCGCCCAGGTCCGTGACGAGCTGCTCTGGCTGATCGACCACGCGCAGTCCGGCGGGTTGGCCCGCGAGCCGAAGTTCGCCGACGCGCCTCCGGAGGTGAGCCGCGAGGTGCGCGACATCGCCTTCAGCGGCGACGGCGAGCCCACGATGGTCCACGACTTCGACGCCTGCGTCCGTTGCGTGGCCGACATCCTCCGCGAGCGCGGACTCGACCGGACCAAGATCGTCCTCATCACCGACGCCGCCGGACTGGACAAGTCCTCGGTGAAGCGCGGCCTGGAGCTGATGGACGGCCACCGCGGCGAGATCTGGGCCAAGCTCGACGCCGGGACGGAACCCTACTACCGGCTCGTGAACCGCTCGGCGGTGAAGTTCGAGCGCATCCTCTCGAACCTGCGCGAGACGGCGATGGCGCGTCCGATCGTCATCCAGAGCCTCTTCCTGAAGGTCCGCGGCGAGACGATGTCCGCCGTCGAGCTGGAGGCCTACTGCGGGCGGCTGCGGGAGATCCTCGCGGCCGGCGGGCGGATCTCCGAGGTCCACGCCTACACCATCGCGCGGCCGGTGCCCGAGCCCTGGGCCACCCGGCTTGAACCCGCCGAACTGCACGCACTGGCCGAGGTCATCCGCCAGCGGACAGGACTCACGGTCGAGGAGTTTCCCTGACGGGATAGGCCACGGAGACACAGAGGACACAGAGGCGGGTTGAAACGGATTTCACAGATCTTTCCCGGAACTTTTCTGCCGACGAGGTTCCGTGGGTGCCTCCATGGAATCCGTGGAATCCGCGTCACGTCCCCCTCCGTGCCCTCCGTGTCTCCGTGGCCATCCGTCGCTGCCGCGGCCGCCAGCCCGGTCCGCGATTTCGGGGAGGGTGCAGGACGCGTGGTCGGAGTCCGGTGCCATTTTCGTTTGCCGGCCGATGATGACGCTTCATGATGACGTCATGCGAACCATCATCGACCTGCCCCAGGAGCAGTTGGCGGCGCTGGCGCGGCACTGCGACGTCCACCGGATCTCCCGGGCCGAGGCGGTACGGCGTGCTGTGGACCGCTTCCTGAAGGAGTGCCAACCCGAGGAGAAGGACGTCGGATTCGGCGCCTGGAAGGGCCGGAAGCTCAACGCCAGGGCGCACGTCGACAACCTGCGGGACGGGTGGGGAAGGCGATGAGGGCGATCATCGACAGCGACGTGCTGATCGACTACCTGCACGGCGTCGAGAAGGCGCGGGACGAACTGGCCCGGTATCCGAAGCGGGAGATCAGCATCCTCTCGTGGATGGAAGTCCTCGCCGGTGCGGAGACCGCGAAGGAGGAGCAGGACTGCCGCCGCTTCCTCTCCACCTTCACGATCCACCCGTTGTCCTTGGAGGTCGCGGAGGAGGCCGTGAGGCTGCGCCGCAAGTTTCGGCTACGTCTTCCGGACGCCATCGTCTGGGCCACCGCCAAGTCACAGGCATGCCTCCTGGTGACCCGGAACACGAAGGACTTCCCGGCACGCGAACCCGGCGTCCGCGTGCCCTACAAGCTGGACTGAAGATTCCAGCGGGGCGACTCCACGGAATCCGTGCAATCCGTGTCGCATCTCCCTCCGTGGACTCGGTGTCTCCGTGGCAAAGCTCTCTAGAGCGGTTGCCAGCCGGTGCCACGGTGCCGGGCCGGGAACAGCGTGGGATGCAACATCTCGGCGAGGCATTCCAGGGAGTCCACGAGCCGCGGTCCCGGGCGGTTGAAGAGGGCGTTGCCGTCGACGACGAACACACGGCCGTTGCGCACCGCGCGCAGTGTGTTCCATCCCGGCAGGCCGGTGAGCGCCGCGGCCTCGGACCGCGCCCGGGCGAGGTCGAATCCGCACGGCAACAACACCAACACGTCCGGATCCGCCTTCCTCACCGAATCCCAGTCGATCCACGGCGAAGGCTCGCCCGCCTGGGCCAACACGGCCGTTCCGCCGGCCAGCTCGACCATCTCGGGCAGCCAGTTGCCGCCGGACATCAGCGGGTCGAGCCATTCGAGCGCGAGCACCTTCGGCCGCCGCGTCACGCCGCTGGCGACGCGGGTGATGACCTCGGCGACGCGTTCCTTGTGGGGGACGATCCATTCACGGCCGAGGTCCGGGAGACGCAACGCCTCGGCCACCGCGGTGAAGTCCTTCCAGAGGTCGGCAAAGCGGGACGGGTTGAGCGCCACGACCTCCGGGGCCGGACCCGGCCAGTCCGCGAGCACCGCGTCCAGCTCCGCACGGCTCACCGCGCAGACGGCACATTGGGCCTGGGTGAGGATGACGTCCGGCCGGAGGCCCTTGAGCGCGGCCGCGTCGATGCGGAACAGCGGACGCCCCGCTTCCACGGCGGCGCGGACCTGGGTGTCGATGACGGCGCTGGAGGCGGCCGGATCGACTTCGGGCGCGGTCAGGGCCGGCAGATGGCGGATCGTGTCCGGGAAGTCGCACTCGTGGCTTCGTCCGACGAGGGAACCGCGTGCACCGAGCGCGCAGACCAGTTCGGTGGCGCCGGGAAGGAGCGAGACGATGCGGAGCTTCATCGGGGCAGAGGTGGGCAAGGATGGGGAACCCCCGCCAAGGAAGTCATCGTTGGAAGAGTCGGCCGATCAAGGTGAGCAGGACGCTCACGACGATGCAGGTGACGATCGGGAAATGGAGGCTGAACCCGCCGCGTCGGAAGCCGATGTCCCCCGGCAACAGTCCGCCGCCGGCACCGATCCGCGGACCGAGCCACCAGACCAGAGCGCCGAGCGCGGCCATCGAAAGCCCGACCACGACGAGAATCCTTCCCAGACCCTGCATTCCCGAAACCGTGTCCCCATCACAACTCAGGCGCAACCGCCCATCCCTCCGCCGAACCCGACGTCATAGACTCCGGCGCTACAGGTAGGGCGAAGGCTCCCGCCGAGCCGACCTTTCCAACTTGGAGTCCGCTTCCGACGGCTCCGCTGGAGCGTTCGCCCTACCTATCTCAACGGCATCTCAGCGGCCTCCGCGTCGAGGCGGCCGGGCGTCCCGATCGGCTGGCTCCAGAAGATACAAGGGACCTCGTGGAATCCGTGTCCTGCCCAGAAAGCGCGAGCGGACTCGCGCACTCCATGACGCTTCCGCGATTCCCTTGGCGATGGGTTTCCCTACCCGGCGTTGGTCGCACACCCGGGTGATGGTTGGGCTGAGACTCCTGACGTCGTCTCCTGCAAGTGCTCGCGGTGGGGGCCGAGACTCCTCACTCCGGTATCAGCCACTCCGAGTCCTCCGTGTCTCCGTGGCCAACCTCAGGGGTTTCGCATCCCGCGGCTCAGCGCGGAAGGTCCCCGACCTTCAGCTCGCGGAAGTAGGCCTGCAGGGCGTCGAGGACGGCGGGATCGTAGTGGGTGAAGCCCGGCATGCGCGAGGTCGGCTGGATGGACTTCGGCTTCACCACGTAGCGCCGGAAGTAGTTGGTGTTCGACGACCAGGTCTTGAGCAGCAGCCAGGGACGTCCGGACATGGTGCCGCCGAAGTCGGCGTGCCCATGGCAGGCCAGGCAGTCGCGCACGGCGATGACCCTACCCTGCTTCGCCAATGCGGACGCCGTCCCGGGAAGCCGGAGCCGGTCCACGGTGGAGGCCGCGGTGCGGAATTCGATGCGGACCACGCCGTACGGGAAGTGCAGGTCCTCCGGCAGGTCGAGGACGCTCTTCCCGGCACGCGGCGCGAAGTCGGCGGCATTGATGTAGTACGGGGACATCTCCAGGCCGGTCAGCTTGCTCTTGCCCCAGGTCTCGGGCCCGCCGCCGTTGATCTCGAGGATCAGCAAGGACTGGAAAGCGGCCAGGTAGTCCGCCTCGAAAGCCTTGGCGTAGCCGTCGCTGCAGACGGCGAAGAGCGTGTCGGCCCGTTCGTCGAGCCCGAGCAGGGACCGCAACTGGACGAGGGGGATCCCGCGGTACACGGCCCGCGACTTCACCGCGGTGTCCATGGCGTTGGTGGCCAACGTCGGAGGCAACGCGAGCAGCTGGTCGCGGGTGAGGAAGCCGTTGGTGCGTCCACTGGGGAACGGGCCGGACACCTCGAGGTCGGTCGGAGCGGTCCGGGTGGGACGCAACACCAGTTCCGCCCGGAGCGGGGCGAAGGCCAGGCAGGCGACCACGAGCAGGAGACCGTGGAATCTCATGGGGCGGGAGGCCGTTGAGCGGGTTCGTCGACGTCGACGTCGGGCGTCTTGAGGAAGAGCAGGATGATCCCGATGCAGGTGAACATGCGGAACGCCGCGTTCTGGCCGTTCCAGGTCTGCGACTGCCACATCACGAACCATTCCCCGCCGACGGTGAGGAAGGCGAAGAACCAGAGGCCGAGGTTGGCGGTGAGGGCCCCGATGGCGAGCGGCTTGGCGGCGGTGAAGGCCTTCGCGGAGAAGCGGGCCTTCCAGAGCCTCCAGGCGCCGAGGGCGAGGGCGAGGAAGGTGGCGGCCTCCCAGAGGATGATGAACGCGTAGAAGAGGTGGTGGACCACCGGGGAGGTGATCGAGCGGTACATCAGGCGGTTGCCCGGGAACGTGGTGTCCATGGCGAGGACATGCTTCACGAAATCGAAGTTCGACCCGTAGTCGGTGAGGTTGTTGAAGGTGGCGAGTCCCACCACCACGGCGACGAGGGCG
>CAIYXO010000282.1 GCA_903930165.1 uncultured Verrucomicrobiota bacterium
CTCCAGGGGGCGATCATGCTCACCCGGATGCAACCCATCGGCAATGTGCTCGGCAAGTTCCCCCGGGTTGTCCGCGATCTGGCCAAGAAACTGGGCAAGGAGGTGGAGCTGTCCATCATCGGCAAGGAGGTCGAACTCGACAAGACCATCATCGAGGCGATCAGCGATCCACTTACCCATCTGGTCCGCAATGGCGTCGATCACGGCATCGAGACGCCCGAGTTACGGCGCGCCGTCGGCAAGGACCCGCGTGGCACCATCGTCCTCAAGGCCTATCACGCCGCCGGTCAGGTGGTCATCGAGATCAACGACGATGGCCGGGGGATCGACGGCGATCACCTGGCCGGCGTCGCCGTGGCCAAGGGACTGATAACCGCCGAGCAGGCCAAGCTCATGTCGGTCAAGGAGCGGATCAACCTCATCCTCCTTCCCGGGTTCTCCACCGCCCCCAAGGTCACCGACGTCTCCGGCCGCGGCGTCGGCATGGATGTAGTCAAAACCAACCTCGACCAGTTGGGCGGCACCATCGAGATCGACTCAACGGTGGGCAAGGGCACGACCCTCTCGATCAAGCTACCGCTCACCCTGGCGATCATCCCCTGCCAGATCATCATGACCAGGGACGAGCGCTATGCCATCCCCCAGGTCAATCTCGAGGAACTGCTCCGCGTCCCCGCCGCCCAGATCAAGGAGCGGGTCGAACGGGTGGGCGACGCCGAGGTGGTCCGGTTGCGCGGTACCCTCCTGCCGCTGATTCGGATGGCCGACGTGCTTGGCATCGAACGGACCTATGCTGACGAGGAGGGCCTCGCCCAAGACGACCGACGACGCAACATCGCCGACCGGCGCTCGAAATCGTCACCGCTTTTCGCCGACAGCATCAACCGCTCCGAGGACGACAGTCGCGCCAACCAGCGGCAGCCCAGTCCTGACCGCCGCCAAAACCCGGCCAGTGCCCTCAACATCGTCGTCGTTTCCACCGGCGTGCTTAAATACGGCCTCATCGTCGACCGCCTCCTCGACTCCGAGGAGATAGTCATCAAGCCGCTCGGACGCCATCTCCAGGGCTGCCAGGGCTATGCCGGGGCGACCATCATGGGCGACGGCCGCATCGCCCTCATCCTCGACGTCGCCAACCTGGCCCGCATGGCCGGCCTCACCTCTCTGGAAGGTTCGCAGCGGGCCGGCGACCTGGCACGGGAAATTCACCTCCGTACCCAGGACCGGCAGGCGCTCCTTACCTTCCGCAGCAGCCAGGAGGAGCAGTTCGGCGTGCCCTTGAGCCTGGTGGAGCGGGTCGAAAAAATCCGGCAGACTGACATCGAGATCATCGGCAGCCGCCGCGTCCTCCAGTACCGGGGCGGCAGCCTGCCGCTGGTTGCCATGGACGATGTCACCTCGGTCCTCCCCTTGGCCGACCTAGGACAGCTCCTGGTCATCGTCTTCCGCCTCAAGGGCCGGGACGTCGGCCTGCTCGCCAGCGGCCCGGTGGACGCCATCGAGGTTTCCACCGAAATCGATGCCATCACCCTCCGCCAGAA
>CAIYXO010000283.1 GCA_903930165.1 uncultured Verrucomicrobiota bacterium
CCCTCAGGATCGAGACGACGACCGACTTCGTGGACTGGACCGAACACACGGCCGGAACGATCTCCATGGCCGGTGGAAAGACCCGGATCGAGTTCCCGGCAGGACCGACGGGAAGCTTCTTCCGGGTCGTCAGACGCTGAGTCTCCAGCACCCGAATCCGCTGCTCCGCAACGGGATACCTCGGAAGGGGTTCGGCGACCGCGGCGGGGATTCGGTTCCGACGGAAAAGATGCCGGAATTTCTGTATCCGAACCGGGCTGGCGGCGGCCATAGGACGCCATGCACCAACTGGTTTGCCGCGCGTCCGGCACTGGAAGTAACCTGCGGACGATGGCCCGAACCAACCTGTCGCAGCGACGCAGTCACGCGGTGCGTTCCGCCGTCCTTGCCGCCCTGGTCCACCTTTCCGTTCCCGCCCGCCTGAAGGCCGAGAACCGCGTCGACTACCGTTACGAGGACTACATCGAGGACGACAACCGCATCCGCGTCCGCACCCATTCGGTCTTCGCCGAACAGGCGTTGAACTCGAAGGTCGTGGCCAAGGGCAACTTCGTGTACGACGGCATCTCCGGCTCCTCGCCCAATGGCGGCATCCCGGTTCCCGGATCCGGGCAGGTACCGCTGCAGTACCTCGAGGACATCCGCCGCGCCGGCTATGTCGAGGGGGCCATCACCACCGGACGCTTCATCACCCGGCCCCAGATCTCCTACAGCGAGGAAAGCGACTACGAATCGGTCGGCATCTCCCTGAGCGAGAGCATCGAGTTCAACGACAAGAACACGACCCTGACCGTCGGCCTCGCCCGCAACTTCGACCGCGTCACCGGCTACTGGCTCTCCAACCGGACCGACTGGCGCGACAAGGACACCCTGGACGTCCTCGTCGGAGTGACCCAGCTCCTGGGACCGAAGACCTACCTGACCGCGAACTTCTCCGTCGGAATGGCCGACGGCTATCTCACCGACCCGTACAAGGGGGTGTATTTCCGGTTCGACTATCCCGGTGACGACCTGAACACCGACCCCGGATTTCCCATTCCGGAAAGGCGCCCCGATGAGCGGCTCAAGCAGGTGGCCTTCCTCGGGATCACCCACTTCGTGACGCCGCTGAAGGGAAGCGTCGACGCGAACTACCGCTTCCACAACGACGACTGGGGGATCAAGGCGCACACCTTCACCGTGGCCTGGAACCAGAAGGTCGGTTCGCGGCTCACCCTTTCGCCGCTGTTCCGCTACCACTTCCAGACCTCCGCCGACTTCTATGCGCCGTCGTTCATCGGCTCGAACAACCGCATCGACGCGAACGGCGTGAACATCGCGTTGCAGAGCGACGGCAGTTATCTCTTCGAGGGGGATCCGGGCTATCCGGGAGACGGCACGCCGTTCGCCGTTCCGGCCTGGCCGCAGCATTTCTCATCGGACTACCGGCTCAGCCGCCTGGAGACCTTCACGGCGGGCGTGGGAATCCACTGGGAGGTCACCGACCACATCTCGGTCGACTTCGCCTACAAGCGCTACGCCATGTTCGCGCTGGAAGACCGCTCTTATCAGTCGGCGTTCCCCCAGGCGAATGTCTACACGGTCGGCATGGGATTCCGCTGGTGAACCGGATGTCGACCCCAGCCTCCATCCCGGGAACTGCCGGAAGCATCGGGGACCCCTGGAACACCCGGGCGGTCCTGGAACGGATCCGTGGTTCCATCGTCGATGCCCAACTGCCCGGGGGACGCCAGAGGTCCTTCCTCGCC
>CAIYXO010000284.1 GCA_903930165.1 uncultured Verrucomicrobiota bacterium
GGTCGAGGTCGACGTGCACACCCTCGCCCTCACCGCGCGCTACCGCTTTTGACCGGCCGCCGCCGATTGCGGAAGCGCGAGGAGGCGGGCCTCACGCAAAAACGCCAAGACGCAGAAGGGAACCGACTCCGGTAGAAGAGGCCGGAGTGGTTCGACCGGAGTCCCGTACAACTGTCCCGCCCGTTCGCGCCTTGGCGACTTTGCGTGCCTTCGTTCTCCATGACTCACCGGGGAGGGTCATCTGCAGGTCCCGACATCTGCGTCGATCTGCGACATCTGCGGATGACTCGGCGAGAGCCACCGATTCCGGAAGGGAGGGAAGGCGAACCTCACGCAAAAACGCCAAGACGCAGAAGGGAACCGACTCCGGTCGAGGAGGCCGGAGTGGTTCGACCCGAGTCCCGTACAACTGTCCCGATCGTTCGCGCTTTGGCGCCTTCGCGTGAACCTCCCTTTCCGTTCGCCTCCTGGGAGCGGACCGCCGATCAGCGGAACAGCTTCGGGGTGAAGTCGACGAGGTAGCGCCTCCAAACGGGCCAGCTGTGGTCGCCTTCCGTCTCCACGTACTCGTGGCGGATCCCCTTCGTCTCGAGCAGGGCGTGGAACTCGCGGTTGCGCTGGAAGAGGAAGTCCTTGTCGCCGCACGCCACCCAGAACAGTCGCAGGTCCTTGTTCACCGCCTTGGCGTTGCCGAGTCCGCCCGCGACGGTCTTCTCCGGCGGCGGGGCCGAGCTGAACGCCCCGATCCAGTGGAACCGGTCGTGGAGGTTCAACGCCATGGTCAACGCATGGTGGCCGCCCATCGAAAGGCCGGCGAACGCGCGGGCGTCGGACTTGCCGTTGACCGGATAGGAAGCCTCGACCAGCGGGATGATGTCCTGGACCAGTTCGCGTCCCAGGGCCTCCGAGTTCGCCGGACCGTAGTCCTCGAAGCCCGCGGCCCCGGGCGGGATCGCGTGGCCGTCGGGCATCACGACGATCATCGGTTTCGCCTTCCCCGAGGCGATCAGCGCGTCGAAGATCCAGTGCGCCTTTCCGTGCACCGTCCACGAGGCCTCGTTGTCGCTGTAGCCGTGGGACAGGTAGAGGACAGGCAGCTTGGCGGACCGCTTCACGCCCGGGGGCGTGTAGACGACGATCCGCCGCCACGCGCCCAGGGCCTTCGACTTGTAGGTGTGTTCGTGGAGCACTCCATGCGGGATGTCCTGCAGGTCCCACGGGGCCGCCGGCTGGGAGGGCACGTGGAGGATGCTGGTGTTGGGCCACCGCTGCGGCTTCACCTGCGAATTCTGGGGATCGATCACCGCGATGCCGTCCACGACGAACCGGTACTCGTGCACGCCCGGCTTCACGTTGGGCACGGTCGCCGACCACAGGCCCTGGTCGTCCTTCGTCAGCGTCACCTCGGGACCGAACTGGCCGGACACCTTCACCGAGGCCGCCTTCGGCGCGCGGAACCGGAAGGTCACGCCGCCGTCGGGAAGCAGCTCCGGCGAGACGAGGGGGGCGGGGCGTGCCGCAGGACGCGGGGCCGGTGTTGCGGAGTTCTGCGCGGCGAGCGCCGGCGCCAGGGCGAGGCCCAAGGCGACGAGGGCGGCCCTTAGGGAGAAGGTGGCGGAGTCCATGGGATTCGGGGATCGGGGACAGGTTCCCGGAAACGGGGCGCCTGCGGAAGGCCCAAAGAGCCCAGTGGAACGCGGTCGGCCTTGGCTGGACGGATCTCCGAGATGCGGTCGGGCATGTCGCTTGCCGACGCTTTCGGAGGGTTCTCCGTCTCCAGCCGTTCCGATCTCCAAGGCCGACAATTGGGGGAGCGATGAGCCTTCGGGCGAAACCTCCAAAACCCACCAACCGTCTGCGACACTCCGCACTTTTCCCAACCAACCTCTGCCTATCGTGTCCCGATGAGCCTGAATCCCATCAAGAATCCGCTTCGGATCGGGTTGCTTCTCCTACTCGGCTGCGGCCTTTCGCTCCGGCTCCACGGATCACCGGTGCCGCGGTCGCAGTCCGTGTCCTGGGTCACGCCGGACAACCTTCCCATCTTGCCCGGAAACACCGTCGAGCTCTCCGCCGCGGCGGACAGTGGTCTACCGGTTTCCTTTCGGTTGGTCGCCGGCCCTGCGGTCCTGAACGGTTCCAGCCTGACCACCACCAACTTGGGAACCGTGGTGGTTTCCGCGGAACAAGGCGGTGACGAAGCCTTCGCCCCGACGAACTCGCTTCGTCTCTTCAACCGTACCGGAGTGGAGTTCAGCCCGATCGGACAATGGCCGCGGACTCCCTATCTTGCGCCGACCTCAGCCCAGGTGCGTGGTTCCCTAGCCTACCTCGCCCTGGAGTCCCGACGCCTGGTGGTGCTCGACGTCTCGGGGACCGGCGATCCCGAGATGGTCGGTCAATTGACGCTGCCTTCTTCTCCGACGGACCTGCATCTGGGCGGGGAC
>CAIYXO010000285.1 GCA_903930165.1 uncultured Verrucomicrobiota bacterium
AGACGAGCAGCTCGGGCTCGACCGCGAGGGCACGTGCGATGCCGATGCGTTGGCGCTGTCCGCCTCTGAACTCATGGGGATGACGGAGCGCGGCCTCGGCCGGCAGCCCCACGGAATCCAGGAGACCGGCGATCCGTTCCCGACGGGCCGCCTCGGAGACGGTGAGCCCATGGATGTCCAGGGCTTCCCCGATGCTTTCACCCACGCGCCAGCGTGGGTCGAGGGTGGAGGTCGGATCCTGGAACACCATCTGGAGACGGCGACGGAACGGTCGGAAGTCGGCCTCGGAGAGGTTGTCGACGCGGACGCCTCCGACGCGGATCGATCCGGAGGAAAGAGGTGTGAGCCGCAGGAGCGCGCGGCCGAGCGTGGTCTTGCCGCAGCCGCTTTCGCCGACCAGGCCGACCATCTCGCCGGATCGGATCGAGAGCGAAACGGCGTCCACGGCGGCGCGTGTGACCGCCTTGCGTCCCCAGAAGTTGCTGGCGCCGGGAAACCGGACCGTCGCCGAATCGACCTGGAGCAGCGGCGGGACTTCCATTTGGGAGGCCAGATTGGTGGACGGAGCCCCGGAGGGCAGCCTGAAATTCGGGGACCCGTGACGGAAATGCGGCTGGCCACGGCTCGGCGCCGATCCATCCTGACCGGGTGTTCCCCCGTCCGTTCCACGCTTCCCCAGGCAGCCGCAGGGATTTCCTGAACGGCCTGGGTGCTGGTTTCGGCGCATTCGCCTTCTCGGCGCTGGGACGCCTTGAGGCGAGGGCCGCAACGGGTCCCCGCGTGGATCCGCTGAACCCGTTTGCGCCGCGGCCGGCCCCGCATCGGGCACGGGCCAAGTCGGTGATCTTCCTGTTCATGGTGGGCGGTCCCTCCCAGATCGACACCTTCGACCACAAGCCGTTGCTGCGGGACCTGCATGGGAAGCCGGTGCCGGAATCCATCCGGAAGGCGGTGGAGAAGACGCGCTTCGCGAACGTGTTCCACGGCTGCAAGGACGAGATCATGGCGAGCCCCTTCGCCTGGGCCCGACACGGGCAAAGCGGCCAGTGGGTGAGCGACCTGCTGCCCCACACGGCACGCCAGGTGGACCGGCTCTGCCTGCTGCACAGCGTCCAGGCCGACTCCAACAACCACGCGCCGGCCAGCTACCAGCTCCACACCGGCGACATACGGCAGGGCAAGGCGAGCCTCGGATCCTGGGTCACCTACGGACTCGGTTCGACGAGTTCGGACCTGCCGGGCTACGTGACCCTTTTCGACGCCGGTCCGCTGGGGGGCGCGGCGAACTACTCCAACGGCTTCCTTCCGGCCTCGTTCCAGCCGACCCGGTTGAGGGACACCGGCACGCCGGTGCTGGACCTGCTGCCACCCACCGAATGGGCGGCGGGCCAACGGCCGACACTGGACTTCCTCCGGGAACTCAACCTGCGGCATCGGGAATCCAATCCGGCCCTAGGAGAACTCGAGGCCCGAATCGCCTCCTACGAATTGGCCTACCGGATGCAGTCGTCGGCCCTGGAGATCGGGAACCTCGACACCGAAGCGGACTACGTCCGGAAGGAATACGGACTCGAACACGCCGATCCCAGGACGCGGTCGTTCGCCCGCAAATGCCTGCTCTCCCGTCGCCTGGTCGAGAAGGGAGTCCGGTTCGTGCAGGTGTACGACATGCCGGACAAGGACGGCTGGGATGCCCATGCGAAGCTGGTCGACAACCATGTTCCGCGGGCGCGTTGGACCGACCAACCGGTCGCCGCGCTGCTGGAAGACCTCGCCCGCCGTGGGCTGCTGGACGAGACGCTGGTGGTGTGGGCCTCGGAGTTCGGGCGCACCCCGATGATGCAGGGCGATCTCGGGCGCCAGCACAACGCGGCCGGCTTCACGCTCTGGATGGCGGGCGGCGGCGTCCGGGCCGGCACGCGCATCGGAGCCACCGACGCGATCGGCCTGATGGCCGTCGACTCGCCAATCCAGATCAAGGACCTCCACGCGACGCTGCTCGCCGCCCTCGGGCTCGAACACGAGGAACTGCAATACGAGGTGAGCGGACGGATGGAACGGCTGACGGGAATCGCCGGCGGCGCCCGCGTGATCCCGGGCGTCTTGGAGCCGTCCTAGCCGTACCGCCTCGGCTCCGTTCGGCGACCGTGGATCGCCAGCGGCGATTCCTCGCCGCTCATTCGGGCTCCGGCAGCAGCAACGAACCGACCGTGTAGGCGCGGAACTCGTTGGCACGACCCTCGGTCCGGACTTCGTGGACGATGACGACCGTCTCCGCGGGCGAGGCTCCGGAAAACGGGTGGAAAGCGACCTTGCCCGAACGCAGCCATCGGGCCGCCCGTTCGTCGAGATGCGTCTCGCGGATGAACGCGTCCCGGTCGAGCAGCGGATGGGTGGGCTGGGCCAGCCGGTAGCGCGAGTAACTGGACTGGATGAGGTCGATGTAGGCCGGTTCTTGGACGCCGAACACCGTCCTCTTCGCCTTGCCGAGGGCCCCGAACACCGCGGGCAGCAGCAGCGAAAGCAGGATCCCGATGATCCCGATCACGCAGAGCAGCTCGATCAGCGAGAACCCCTTCCAGGATCCCGCCTCGCCCTCGCGTCGGATGGTCGGACTGGATCCCACTTCGTCCTCGCGGTTCCGGTTGCCATCCCCGCCCCGAGGCTCAGCTCGTCTTGAGCACCTCGACGAACGCCTCCTGCGGGATCTCGACGGAGCCGATGGATTTCATCCGCTTCTTGCCCTCCTTCTGCTTCTCCAGGAGCTTGCGCTTCCGGCTGATGTCGCCGCCGTAGCACTTCGCGGTCACGTCCTTGCGGATCGCGCTGACCGTCTCGCGGGCCACGATCTTGCCACCGATCGCCGCCTGGATCGCGACCTGGAACTGCTGGCGCGGGATGACGTCCTTCAGCTTCGCCGCGAGTGCGCGGCCGCGGGATTCGGCCTTGGTCCGGTGGACCAGGCTGGAGAACGCCTCCATGACCTCGCCGTTGACCATCATGTCGAGCTTCACCATCTCGCTGACCACGTGTCCTTCCGGTTCGTAGTCCATCGAGCCGTAGCCGCGGGTGATCGACTTGATGCGGTCGTGGAAGTCGATGAGGATCTCGTTCATCGGGATCCGGCAGGTCAGCATCACGCGCCGGGTGTCGAGGGTCTCGGTGTTCTTGATCGAGCCGCGCTTCTCCGAGATCAGCGACATGATGTCACCGAGGTTCTCGCCCGGGGTGATCACGAAGGCCTTCACGATCGGCTCGAGGATCTCCTCGATGTAGGTGACGTCCGGCATGAACGCCGGGTTGTCGACCTCCTTGACCGTGCCGTCGGTCATCTTCACCTGGTACACCACGCTCGGGTAGGTGGCGATGATGTCCATGTCGAACTCCCGGCGCAGACGCTCCTGGACGATCTCCATGTGGAGCAGGCCGAGGAAGCCGCACCGGAAGCCGAAGCCGAGGGCCGCGGAGCTCTCGGTCTGGAAGGTCAACGCCGAGTCGTTCAGCTGGAGCTTCGCGACGGCGACCTTGAGGGCCTCGTAGTCGGCGGTGTTGATCGGGTAGATGCCGGAGAAGACCATCGGGTGGATCTCCTGGAAGCCCGGGAGTTCCTCCGACGGGTTGCGCGGGTCGGTGATGGTGTCGCCGACCTTCACCTCACGGGGCGTCTTGATGTTCGCGGTGATGTAGCCGGTCTCACCGACTTCCAGCCGGTCGCGCGTGTAGGGCTTCGGATTGAAGGATCCGACCTCCTTGATCTCCACCGTCTTGCCGGAGTGCAGCAGCTTGACGTGCATGCCGGGGCGCAGTTCGCCGTTTGTCACGCGGACCAGGATGACCACCCCCTTGTAGGTGTCGAAGTAGCTGTCGAAGATCAGGGCCTGGAACGACTTGGCCCCGGTGGGCTGCGGCGCCTTCATCCGGTGGACGATCGCCTCGAGGATGTCGGAGATGCCGATGCCTTCCTTGGCGCTGGCGAGGATCGCCTCGTCGCCGGGGATCGCGAGGATGTCCTCCAGCTGCTGACGGGCCATGGGGATGTTGGCGTGCGGCAGGTCGATCTTGTTGATCACCGGGATGATCAGCAGGCCCTGCTTCATCGCGAGGTGCACGTTGGCCACGGTCTGGGCCTCGACGCCCTGGGCGGCGTCCACGATCAGGAGAGCTCCCTCGCAGGCGCTCAGCGAGCGGCTGACCTCGTAGGCGAAGTCCACGTGTCCCGGGGTGTCGATCAGGTTCAGCTCGTAGCGTTCCCCGTTCTTCGCCTTGTAGTACATCGTGACCGGATGGGCCTTGATGGTGATGCCACGCTCCTTCTCGAGGTCCATCGCGTCGAGGTGCTGTTCCTCGAGCTGACGGTCCTCCACCGTGGCGGTGGCCTGGAGCAACCGGTCGGAAAGGGTCGTCTTCCCGTGGTCGATGTGGGCGATGATGCTGAAATTGCGGATGTGTGCGGCGTCCATCGTGCAGCTGTCCGGAATCGGAAGGCGGGAGGTCGGCACGGCCGCACCCGCTTCCCGGATCGGGAAAGCGGACGATACGCACGAACGCCGGTTTGGGAAGCCGAACGTTCGGACACGTCGGAACCCCGTTTCGCAAGGGACTCCTGCGTTGTGACCCGGGTCCGTCGGGGGCTAGGCTCGGGGGCGATGCAAGCGAAGGTCACGGCGGCAATGGGACTCCTGCGGTTCCTCCTGGCGTTCCTGCCCGCCCCCGCCGGACTTGCCGCCTCCGCGGGGTCCGCCCGCGTCGTGGTCCTGACGCCCCACCCCGAGGAGATCCGTTCGGAGTTCAAGCGCGGCTTCGAAAGCTGGCACCGGGAACGCTTCGGCGAACCGGCCGAGGTCGAATGGCGCGACTACGGCGGCTCCGGCGACGCCCAGCGCATCGTGGAGTCGGAATACCGTTCAAGGCCCGGGGGAATCGGAATCGACGTCTTCTTCGGGGGCGGCACGGAGCCCTTCCAGGCGTTGGCCGAACAGAAGCTGCTCACGGTGCACCGGGGCGACACCGGGATCCTCGCCGGCGTTCCGGCCACGGCCAACGGCGTCGAACTGTACGACACCAACCGCCTGTGGCACGGGGCCTGCCTCGCCTCGTTCGGCATCCTCCAGAACACACGGGTGCAGGCGGCGGTGGGACTGCCCAGGGCGACGAGGTGGGAGGACCTTGCCGATCCCCGGTGCTTCGGATGGGTCGGCGCCGGGGATCCGCGGAACAGCGGGACGATGAACAACATGTTCGAGGCCTTCCTCCAGCACTTCGGCTGGGATGAGGGATGGTCGCGGCTCGCGCGCATCTCGGGAAACATCCGCGCCTTCGACCGCATCAGCTCCAACACCGCCAAGGAATGCGCGCTCGGCCAGGTCGCCTACGCCTTCAGCATCGACTACTACGGCTTCATCCAGATCGCCGCCGTCGGCACGACCAACATGGAGATGGTGCTGCCGGCGGACTTCACCGCGATCAGTCCGGACGGCGTGGCGCTGCTGCGCGGAGGCCCGGATCCGCGGACGGCGGGGCGCTTCCTCGACTTCCTCCTTTCCGTCGAGGGACAGCGCCTGTGGTACCTGCCGCCCGGCGTGGCCGGCGGCCCCGTCGAGAACTCGCTCGAGCGCCTTCCGGTGCGGCCCGACATCTACCGGGACCACCGCCACCAGTCCCGGATCCAGATCAACCCGTTCGAGCTGAAGCAGAGTTTCCGCTACGACTCCCGGATCGCCGCCCGCCGCCGCACGCTGGTCCGGGCCGTCTTCGGCGCCATGTTCATCGACCCGCACCCGGAACTGAGGAAGGCATGGCGGGCCGTGATCGATGCCGGGCTTCCGGCGGAGGCCGTGAAGGAGATCGGGAGGCCACCGGTCACCGAGGCGGAGGCCGAACGGATGCTCCGGGACGGCTGGGGTCGCCGGGAGAACGCGGAGCAGCGCCTGCGGACCACCATCGAATGGCAGCGGTTGGCCTTGGAACGCTACGGCCGGCTGGCCGACCTTCCGCCGCGCCGCTGAAGACGGTTCCTTCCGCCGCCACGGTTGCCCCGGCCCCCGGCGGCCGATAGCGTGCCCCCACGTCCCGCGAAACGACCCGAAACGACGCGATGCAGATCCAGATCCAGAACCTCAGCAAGTCCTTCGGCGCCACCCCGGTGCTCCGGGACATCTCGCTGGACATCGCCAGCCGTGAACTCTTCTTCCTGCTGGGCCCGAGCGGATGCGGCAAGACGACGCTGCTGCGCCTGATCGCCGGCTTCTACCAGGCGGATTCCGGCGAACTGCTCTTCGGCGGACGGGCGATGAACCGCGTCCCACCGCACGAGCGGAACACCGGGATGGTGTTCCAGAACTACGCCCTCTGGCCGCACATGACGGTCGCCGAGAACGTCGCCTACGGCCTCGAGGTCCGGAAGGTGCCTGCCGAGGAACGCCGACGTCGCGTCGCCGAGGCGCTGGCCGGGGTCAGGATGGAAGCCTACGCCGACCGTTCCCCGAACGCCCTCTCCGGCGGCCAACAGCAGCGCGTGGCCCTCGCCCGCGCCCTCGTCGTCCGTCCCGACGTGCTCCTGCTCGACGAGCCGCTCTCCAACCTCGATGCGCGCCTGCGGTTGGAGATGCGGGACGAGATCCGCCGGATCCACGCGGAGACCCGGATCACGACGATCTACGTCACGCACGACCAGAAGGAGGCGCTGTCCCTCGCCGGACGCATGGCGGTCCTGAAGGAAGGCCGGATCGAACAACTGGACACGCCCCGTGCGGTCTATCGCAACCCGGCCAACCGCTTCGTCGCGGACTTCCTCGGCGAGACCAACTGGATCGAGGGCCTCGCCGAGGCGGACCGGGACCGCATCCGCGTGGAGACCGCCTCCGGTCGCTTCGAGCTGCCGCTCCGGGAGGGCTTCGGCAGCCGCACGCCGGTGTGGCTGGGTTTCCGTCCGGAGTCGGCCGTGCTCGATCCCGGCGCCGCCGGCACCAATTCCTTCGACGTCCGACTGCTCCAGGCCAACTACCTCGGCGAGACCGAGGAACTGGTCGTGGAGTCCGGTTCCTGCCGCTGGAAGCTCTTCGTCCGGCCCGACGAACGGTCGTTTGCCGAAGGGGAGTCGCTGCGGGTCCGACTGCGCCCGGAGGACCTCCTGCTCCTCCCCCTGTAGCCGCGGCGGACAAGCTGCGGATTCCCCCATCCGCCGTGGCCGCGGCTGCCAAGCTGCGGACTCATCTCGATTCCCAGATCCCTCCGGTAGCCGCGGCTGCCAAGCTGCGGATTCATCTCGATTCCCAGATCCCTC
>CAIYXO010000286.1 GCA_903930165.1 uncultured Verrucomicrobiota bacterium
CAAGGCCCCAAGCAGGAAGGACCGGAAGCGGCCCTGCGTCGGTTCGGCTCGGCGCCAGGCCCGGGACGCGAGCAACCGTAGGAAGAACTCCTGGGCGACCTCCTCGGCGTCCTGCGCAGGCACGCCGGTCCAGCGGATGAAATCCAGCACGGCGGGACGGTAGGAACGGCAGAACCGCTCCAGGGCCTCCTCCGCGGCCGGACCTCCGTTCAGGCTGGCCCGCGCCAGCACGCTCCAATGGGTCTCCGGAAAATCCAACGTGCGAAAGCCTGTCGCAGCGGACGCCATGGATTCAATGTCCCATCACGGAAAGGGGGCGGAACCCCGGTTGACTTCCGCCGAATCCGGTCAAAGTAGGGATCCAGACGTGTCCGCCCCATCCTCAACCCAGAACGCTCCCCTGCTGCGGGCCATCGACGTGCGCAAGGCCTACGCGGGACGTCCCATCCTCGCCGGGGTCTCGCTCGACGTCGCCCCGGGGGAGCGGGTCGCCCTGACCGGCCCTTCCGGTTCGGGGAAGACCACGCTGCTGAACCTGCTCGGCGGCGTGGACCGCGCGGACTCGGGGCGCATCCTGTTCGAAGGCCGCGACACGGGACTGCTCGACGGCGACGGCCTCTCCGCGCTTCGCCGGACGGCGTTCGGTACGGTGTTCCAGTTCTTCCACCTCCTCCCGACGCTGACAGCCGCGGAGAACGTCGAACTGCCCCTCCAGCTGAACGGCATGCCCGCGGCGCAACGCGCGGCGCGGGTGCGGGAGCTGCTCGAACGGGTTGACGTGGCCCACCGTTCGGAGGCCCTGCCCGGCCAGATGTCGGGAGGCGAGATGCAGCGCGTGGCCATCGCCCGGGCGGTCGCCCACCGTCCACGCCTGCTCCTCGCCGACGAACCCACCGGGAACCTCGACTCGGTCAACGGCTCCCGGATCCTGGATCTGCTGCGCGAGATCACCGACGAGACCGCCACCGCCCTCGTGCTCGTCACCCACAGCGCCGAAGCCGCCGGCATCTGCCACCGCGAGGTCCGGCTGCGCGACGGTCTCGTCGCCGCATGAACCCAAGCCGATGATCCCCGGCCTCCATCGGCTGCTCTGGTCCCGGTTCACCTGGCGGCATGTCCTCCTCGCACCGGGCTCGTCGCTGCTCCTGGCGGTGGTCCTCGCCCTCGGCGTGGCGGTCTACCTTTCCATCCGCCTCGCCAACCGGGCCGCCGTCTCCGGCTTCCAGAACTTCACCGACCTCATCACCGCCGAGAGCGACGGCCTGGTCACAGCCCCGGCAGGAAGCCTTCCGGAATCGGTGCTGAGGGAGCTGCGTTCGGCGTTCGGCCCCACGCCGGTCCACCTCGTGCCGGTCCTGGAGACCACCGGTGCGCGCCCCCCGCTTCCCGGCGTCGCACGGAGCATCGGCGACCGGGAGACCTTCCAGGTCCTGGGCGTGGACCTGATCGGCGTGCAGAACCTTCCCGCCGCCCGCAACGCGGACCGCCCATGGTTCGGTCAGGCCGGGACCTCCGGGCCGACCTCCCCCGCCGGCGATCCGGAGGAATTCTGGCGACGCTTCCGCGATCCGCGCGGGGTCTTCATCCCGGAGGCGCTGGCCCGGCGCGAAGGCATCGGTCCCGGCGGTTCCCTGCGCCTGATCCTGAACGAGACGGTCGTCGACCTGCGAGTCACCGGGATCCTGCCCGCGGATCCCGGGCGCCCCGCGGCGCCCGAGACCCTCTTGGTGATGGACCTTCCCGCGCTGCAGGAGTTGACGGGCAGGACGGGGCGGCTGGACCGGGTGGAGTTCGTCCTGCCCGAAGGCCCCGACCGTGCGGCCCGGTGGGAGCTGCTTCGCAAGGATCTGGAACGGCTCGGCGACGGACGCTGGACCGTGGGCACCCCGGCCGACCGGCGGGACAGCGCCGCCATGATGACCCGGGCCTTCCGCCTCAACCTCACCGTGCTGTCGCTGCTGGCGCTGCTGGTCGGGCTCTACCTGGTGGTCCAGGCGCTCGACGGGGCGGTGATCCGCCGACGCGAGGAGATCGCCGTCCTGCGTGCGCTCGGCGTCGAGGCCGGTGCGATCCGCCGGGCCTGGCTGCTCGAGGCGGCGATGCTCGGGCTGGTCGGCGGCGGCATGGGAACCCTGCTGGGTTGGCTCGGTGCGCAGGCGGCGGTGCGGGTCGTGGGCCAGACCGTGAACGCTCTCTACCACGCCACCTCCGTAAGTTCCGCCCACCTCGAACCCGTGGAGGTGGCCGGCGCCCTGGTCCTCTCGGTGCTGAGCAGCGTGGCTGCGGGCTGGTGGCCGGCCCGGGCCGCGGCCTCG
>CAIYXO010000287.1 GCA_903930165.1 uncultured Verrucomicrobiota bacterium
CCGCACATCCGGGAGCTCGTCCTGGTAGTGAAGCGATTCTGGAATCCCACCTGGGGCGACAACTGGCGCTCGCGGTTCAGCGTCGACGTCATCAACGGGACCCCGGCCAACGAGCTCCGCATGGGACGGAAACGTCTCGTCACCCAGTTCCTCCGTGTCGGATACGACGAGCAGGGCGCCTGGCGTACGTTCGGGCTCCGAAAGGACTTCATGCCGGCGCGGAAGATCCAGATGGAGGACGACATCACGGCCAGCGTCACCGTGCCCCGGGAATGGCTCGGCGAGCTGGACGACCAATGTCCGTTCCCGGCCCTGAAGCTGGTGGAGAACGTGGAATCCTGCCTGTTCCAGCGGCCCGACGACGCCATCCACCGCGGCTACGACAAGGCCGCCGAGGCGGACTTCGCCCGCGGCGGCAACTTCTTCAGCAACTACGAGCCGCTGTCCCGGGACGCCGCCCGCGCACTGGTCGAGGATTCGGTCGGGCTGTTCCAGTACACCCGGCCGATGCGGACGCTGGTCGAAGAGGCGGGGGCGTCGTCCGATGACGACGGTTCGCCCTCCTGGATCGTCACCACCAGCCACCCCCGGATCGTCGACGGCAAGCCGTCGAAGAACCCCCGCTACCTGCAGCGTCGGCCTGACCTCATGGATCCGCGCAGTTCGCATGTGGCCGAGATGGGGGCGCGCCTGGCCAGAAGGCTCCCGACCGTCAAGGCGCTCTCCACGCCGGTCCATGCCGTCCTCGCGGGCCGACGGAACAACCCGGCCGAGCCCGGCGTCCGTCCTCTCAGCTGCTACGGCCCCATCCACTACATGGAGCTTCCGGAGGCGTTCATGGAGTTCATCTCCAGCATGACCGGCAAGTCTCCGTCGACGACCGGGGCCGGCAGCGAGGGCGCTCTCACCAAGGGGCCTTTCAACGCCCTGCCGCCCGTCTACGACCTCAACGCCGCGTTCGTTTCCTTCGCCCTCTCCGGCTATCCGGCCTTCCTCACCAGCGCCGGGTGCCTCGGACCCCGGGTGCGTGTGGACCACGACGTCAGCCTCCTGGTACCCGAGGTCTGGTGCCGGATGGGCGTCGAAGAGAGGGATCCGGCGCACCTGATCGCCAAGGGATGCCTGGAGCGGGTGGAGGATGTGGTGCACCAGGGACGACGGATCCCGGCCAGCCGGCTCGGGTGGCGGATCACCCACCGGTTCGTCCACGACTTCTTCGGACGGGTCTTCAACCATCCGCATGCGGTGCTCACGGAAGCGATGCTGCGACCGGAGCTGCAGGACGCCGACCAGTACGCGGATTCCGTCGAGAACGTGGCGGCGACGCATCGCCGGGTGGCCGAACACTACTTCGCCGACGGCTCCATCGAATTGGCCGTGCCTCCGTTGAGGCGTCTCCTGGAGATCATGCGTGGGGGCGACGAGACCGGCGCCGCCTTGGCCGATCCGGGTTTCCGCGCACTCTTCACCCGGGAGTCGGTGCTCTCGAGCGGGTGGTACCAGGCGAGGCTGCAGGCGCGTCGGAGCTTCGAGAACCTGCATTGGAGCCGGGTCGCGACCTACCTCGAACGGTTCGTTTCCCGTCCGGAGTACGAGGGAGAGACCGGGCGCCTCGACCTGCTCGGCCGTCGCGCCTTCGCCCGGAGCATGCAGGAGCGCTGCCGTGCCGATTCCAGGATCGGCGAACTCCGGGGCACGCTTGGCGGAGAACCGTCGATCTGGGCGGCCTGAGCACCGGCCCTTGCCCCGAAGCCGGTTTGGTGGAACATCGGGATATGCCTGACTTCGTCCTCGAGGCCCGCGGGTTGAGAAAGTCCTATCCGCGTCCCGACGGCTCGGAGCTGGTGGTGCTGCAGGGTGTGGACCTCGTGCTCGGGCGGGGCGACACCTGCTCCATCATCGGGCCCAGTGGTTCCGGCAAGTCGACGCTCCTCGCCTTGTGCGCCGGCCTCGACCAGCCCTCCTCGGGTTTCGTGCGGATCGCCGGCACCGACCTCGCCCCGTTGGACGAGGACGACCGTGCGGCCGTTCGCGGGCGCCATGTCGGCTTCGTCTTCCAGAATTTCCAGCTCCTCCCCACCCTGACCGCGTTGGAGAACGTCCTGGTCCCAGCCGAACTCCGTGGCGAGGCCGATCCGGAGCAGGGGAGGGCCCTCCTCCGTCGCGTCGGCCTGGAGGGGCGCTTGGACCATTACCCCGCCCAGCTTTCGGGCGGGGAACAACAGCGGGTGGCCCTCGCGCGGGCCTTCGTCAACCGGCCTGCGATCCTCTTCGCCGACGAGCCCACCGGGAACCTCGACGCCGAGACCGCCGCGCGGATCACCGACCTGATCTTCGGGCTCAACGCCGAGGCCGGAACGGCCCTGGTCCTGGTCACCCACGATCCGGAACTCGCATCCAGGACGGGGCTCCGGCTCCGGCTCCGTGGGGGGATTCCCGTCTCCGAGTGACCCTTACCGCAAAGTCCGATGCCGAGGCGGCCGACCGGGTCCGGGCCGCCGCCGGGACCCGCCGTTGTGCGGGGCTCAAGACCCGGGAACGGATCGCCGATGAATCCTCTCGTGTTCCGCCTCCGTCGCCGACGAATCGCGGGTCGCGGTCGAATCCCTTGAACGCCATCTTGAAGCAGGACGTATCCCGGTGGATCGCCGCGGTGGGAGCCTTGCTCCTCGCCGCGCGGATGGCGTCGGCCCAGGAGGCGCCGCCACCGCAGATCATCACCCGGATCGGGGAACTCAAGGCGCTTGCCTTTGCGGACGCGGCCCTTGCGCGGCCCGTCCGATTCCGCGGCGTCGTGACGGGTTCCGACCTGATTGCGTTCGTTCAGGATGAGACCGGAGCCACGTGGGTCCCGGGATTCACCGACACCAACGCCGTTCCAGGCACGCTGGTCGAGATCGAGGGGGTGTCGATCCCGGGCGAGTTCGCCCCGGCGGTCAGCGGC
>CAIYXO010000288.1 GCA_903930165.1 uncultured Verrucomicrobiota bacterium
CCGCCACCAACCGCGTGCCGGTCGCGACCCGCGTGGTGACCAACTCCGCGGCGCTTTTTCCGGACCGCAACCATCTTGTCGACTTCGCGGTGACCACCGGGCCCGTGTCCACATCGGATCCCTGGGCGGGGAAGCCGCTTGGGATCCGCCTGCTCTCGGTCGTCTCCGCCGCGATGCAGGGAGGCTACTGGGATCTGGATGACGTCCGGCTGGAAGCCGTTTCGGAACTGCCGGCGATCACGCCGCTGGAGGCGATCCGTTCCCCCGACGGCCTCCTCATCCGCTTCGGATCCCGCGTCGGCTACGCCTATCGGCTCCAGCGTTCCGTGGACCTCCTGCGTTGGGAGGACGTGGACGAGATGTTGATCGGAAACGACGGGACCCTCGGGTTCACGGCACCCGGCGGCGACCGGGTCTTCTACCGTGTTGAAGCCATCGGCCTACCCTGAAAGGCCGGGAACCGGGGCCGCATCGGCGGACCGCGGTCCGGGCGGCTTCACGCTCGTGGAACTGCTGGTCGTGATCGCCATCATCGCGGTGCTCGCAGCGCTGCTTTTGCCTGCGCTTTCGTCGGCGAGGGACTCCGGGAAGCGGGCCGCCTGCCTTTCGAACCTCCGGCAGATGGGCATCGCGATCCACGCGTATGCGGCGGACTTCGAGGGGCGCATCCCGTACGGACCCAAGGCGCCGCCGTTCACCAGCCCGGCGATCCTGTATCCCTCCACCGGTTCGCCGACGAGCCTGCTCTCCCTGCAGGGCGGCACTCCGGTGGCCTTGGGTCTCCTGCTGGCCCAGCACCTGGGTTCGCAACCGCGGGTGCTCTTCTGTCCGGGGGGCGACCAGCCCCTGGATGCGGGAACCGAGTTGGCCCGCGTGGGGACGGGGCAGGCGCAGTGCAGCTACTACTACCGGCACGCCGGCAACACGCGGCTGTTCGACGACCTGTCCCAGACCAATCCCCCGGCGAACCTCCGCCTCGACGCCCTGGGCGAGAACCGCGAGGGACAGCCGATCCGCGCGCTGGCGATGGACGTCCAGTTCCTCAGCCCGCCGGACCTCGAGTCCTTCAACGTCCGCACCCGGACGCATCATCGTCGGAAATCGACCGACGTGCTCTACGCCGACGGCAGCACGGTCTCCCTGAGGAACGGCGCGGACCGGTTCACGGTGGACGCCCGGGATGCCCAGGAACTGCGGGAATCGTTCTCGCGGATCCTGTCCCTCTTCGAGAAGGCGGACCTCGAGCGTTGAGCCGGTTGGGGACTCACGCGAAAACGCAAAGACGCCAACGGACGGCTGGATCGGGAGCCGGTTTGGTGACCTCGAGCGCAGGTTGACATCGTCACCTGAAACCGTGGTTTGCCTCCCATTCCTCCGCGCTCCCCGCGTCTCCGCGTAAGGCTTCCCTCCCAAGAAACTCGGGGAGCACCGGTTCAGCGCGGGTAGAGGAGGTACGGACGGCGCAGGGTCTCGAACTTCCGGAGGTCCGACTCGAACGAGGCGAACTCCGCGGCGAGGTCGCCGCCGGACTCGAGGACCTTCCGCGTCCGGTCGGTTCCCATGAGGCGGTCGAAGGTCGTGGC
>CAIYXO010000289.1 GCA_903930165.1 uncultured Verrucomicrobiota bacterium
CTGGAACTGCGGATCGAGGACGACGGCCGAGGCTTCGACGCCACCGCCTTGCGTTCCGCGGGGTTGGGTCTCACCGGCCTCCAGGAACGGGCCGGCATCCTTCGCGGGACGCTCGAGATCCGTTCCCAACCGGGACACGGCACCGCCATCGTCGCCGTCGTTCCCCTCCCCGATTCCCCTCCGACACCGGACTCCCCATCGACGCAGGCATGAACCCCCGTCTGAAACTGGTGGTCGCCGACGACCACCCGATCTTCCGCAAGGGCCTCATCGAGGTGATCGCCGAGTCGGACGAGTTCGAGGTGGTCGCCGCCGTCGCCCACGGCGAGGAGGCACTGCGCGTCTGCCTCGAACGGCAGCCGGACGTGGCGATCCTCGACTTCGAGATGCCCCGGCTGAACGGCGCCGAGGTCGCGGCCCGGCTGCGCGAGGCGGGTTCCGCCACCGCGGTGGCGGTCCTCACCGCACACAAGGATCCCACGATCTTCAACCGGGCCCTCGACGCCGGCGTCGCCGGATTCGTGCTCAAGGACAACGCCGCGGAGGAGATCGTCGCCTGTATCCGGTCGGTCGCCCGCGGGGAGCCCTACGTGAGCCCGTCGGCCTCCCGCCTCCTGCTCCAACGTCGCGACGCCGCCGCGCGGCTGCAGGAGCGCCATCGAGGACTCCAGGACCTCACCCCACAGGAACGCCGGGTCCTCCGGCTTGTCTCGGAGAACCTCACCAGCAAGGAGATCGCCACCCGTCTGGGCACCAGCCCGAGGACGGTCGAGAACCACCGCTTCCGCATCTGCGAAAAGATCGGCCTCTCGGGAAGCCATTCCCTGTTGAAGTTCGCCTTCGACAACAAGTCGGCCCTCGCCGCCGAGCCGGACGCGCCGTAGGAGACGAGATCACGAGACTCCACACTCTCGCCGGCCCGGTCCCGGTCGTTCCCGACGGATGGGAAAGGTCAGAGACTCCTCACGTCGTCCCCTACCCGTGCACGCCGTAGGAGACGAGGTCACGAGACTCCACACTCTCCCCGGACCGGATCGCTGAGTGGACCTACTCAGCGCGATTGAGTGGGTCCCAACCCTCCCGGATCCGGGATCATCCCGATGGAATGGCTCCCGGAAACTCCCGGGATGAAAGCCCTCATCGTTGACGACCATCCGGCCATGCGCCGGCTCATCGCGAGCCTGCTGCCGGCCGAATGGGAATCCACCCAGTGCGGCAATGGCCGCGAGGCGGTGGAAGCGTATCCCCGGACGCGTCCCGACTGCGTGCTGATGGACGTGGAGATGCCGGTCGAGGACGGCTTCAGCGCGGCCCGGCGCATCCGGGCGCAGGATCCCGCCGCCTGGATCGTCTTCATCAGCCAGCACGGCGGCAGCGCCTTCTCCGCCGGCGCCCGGGAAGCCGGCGGACGCGCGCTGGTCTCCAAGTCCGATCTCCCCCAGCTCGTCGACCACCTTCCCGCCACGCGTTGATCCGACTCCCATGAATCCATTCCGACTGCTCCTTCTCCTTCTCCTGGCCTTCGGCGGGCTCCTGCCGCTGGGTGCCCAGATCCAGGGTGAACTCGCCTTCGCCGGCACCACCAACGGCGAACCGGTCTTCCGGCAGACCGTGATCCTGCGGCCGGGCTGGAACGCCTTCCATCTGCGGGTCGACCCGTTGGTCGACGGCATTTCCGCCGCCTTGACCGATGTGCCGCTCCGCTCGCTGTGGACCCACAAGGCGAAGGTCGGCAGCACCGAGTTCGTCGAGGACCCGTCGGAGCCCGTCTGGAACCGCAGCCGCTGGCTCGTCCACCTGCCCGCCACCAACGCCGCCACCGCCCACTCGACCCTCTTCAACCTCCGCGGCAACCGCGGCTACCTCGCGGACCTTTCCGGCTCACTCACCTTCACCCTCAGCATCACCGGCCGGATCCGGCTGCGTTCGGAAACCTGGTCGCCCGACGCCTACACCTTCACCGGCTTCCCCGTGGTCCCGGGCGGCACGGTCACCTTCGCCTCGTGGTTCGCCGGATCGACCGCACACCACGATGCGGCGGGCGCGTTGAACCCGATCTACCGGATGTCCGGCACTGGTACCTGGACGCCGGTCGGCTCCGGCGACCTCGTGGAACCGGGTGTCGCCTATTGGGTGAAGACCCGCGGGGCCAGCGACTTCACCGCCCCGGTCGAGGTGGCCGGCGAAACCCTCGCCAACGGACTGGAGTTCGGCAGCGAGGTCCAGACCCGCCAACTCGCCTTCCGGAACCGCGGCGCCGGCGCGGCCACGGTCACCGTCCAGACCCACGGCTCCGGGCTTCCGCTCTCGGTCCGGAACCTGGACGCGGTCGCGGGCGTGACCAGCACCGGCCTCGGGGGCACCACCACCTTCGACCTGTCGCCCGCCGGCACCTCCACCACCGAGTTCGAGATCCGGCGTCCCGAGATCACCAACTCCGTCGCCGCAGGCGCGCTGCGGATCACCGATGGCGGATCGGTCGTCTGGTGGATCCCGGTCGCCGCCACGCGGGACGGTGTCGGCGGCGTGCCCGCGACGCCGCAGCAGGAGGCGATGGGCCACGCCGGACTCTGGGTCGGCGAGATCACCGTCGACCAGGTCGCCGCGGTCCACTCGGGTCCGCTGACCACCGTGACCACGACCAACGGCGCGGGCGTGGTCTCCTCGCGGCTCGAACGCAGTTCGGGTTCCACCAACACGCTCCCGACTGCGGCTGCCTTCCCGCTGCGGCTCCTCCTGCACGTGGACGCCACCGGGACCACCCGCCTGCTGCGGGAGGTCACCCAGATGTTCCGGCCGCCCACCACAACCAACGACGCCTCCGGCGATCCGCAGCTGGCGACCGCCGCCGAGACGGTGCTGCTGACCGATCCGAGCCGCCTCGGCGAATTCACCGGGATCCAGTCGAAGGACAACACCCTGGTCGGCCGGCGGCTCAGCTCGGCGGGTTTCGACTTCCCCGTCACCACGGCGGGCAACCATCTCGCCCTCGCCGGCTGGTTTGCGCGGACCAACACCCTGACCGGATCGATCACCCTCGACCCGGACTTCCCGACCCACCCGTTCCGGCACCGGTTCCATCCGGACCACGACAACCTCGACGCGCGGTTCACCTCGTATCGGGAGGAGTCGCCGACGGTGGTTCGGACGTTCGCCCTCCGCTTCGACACGGCGGGCACCGGCGCGGACACGACGCGCTTCGGCTACGACCTCATGGCCGGCACCTACCGCGAGACCCTCACCGGACTCCACCGCTCGCCGCTGGTGACCTCCGGCACCTTCCGGATCCGCCGGATCGCCGCCAACGACCGCCTCGACCCCTGATCGCCCGGAATACCACTCCCCCACGACCATGACACCCCAAGCATTCCCGCGACTCCGGACCCGGCTGACGCTCGCGTTGGCCACCGGGATCGCCCTGGCTCCCGCGCTCCTGGCCGGCACCACCTACTCGGGCGCGGTGCTCTCCTCCGAGTCCTTCGGCGACGCCACCCTGGAGCCCGTCATCGTGAAGGCGACCTCCAATGGCTTCGGCCATCCCACCGAGGGCGCGTGGATGACCGACGGAACCTACCGCCTGGCCGACAACAGCGACGCCGGCATCGGGACGCTGTACGTCGACACGCCGGCGAACACGGTGCCACGGTCGGTCACGGCCCGGTTCCGCTTCCGCATCGACAACGGTGCGGACACCCCCGGCAACGGCCTGAGCTTCCGCATCGGCCCGAAGTACCTTTCCGGCTCCACGCCGCTGGCCTTCGGCGAGTTCGGCCAGCGCTCGGGCACTGCGATGAGCGGGCTCGCGGTCCGTTTCAACCGGAGGAGCAGCCCCTCGGTCGAGGCCTTCCACAGCGTCACGGAAGGCACGGCGATCCCCGCCCCGTTCACCACCGCCAATCCCAGCCTCGGCGGCGACGCCACGTGGAACACAGCGATCGTCCACGTCCATCAGCAGGCCTCGTCCTACACGCTGAAGGTCCTGGTGAACGGCGTGACGGTGGTCAACGACGTCACGATCCCCGGCTACGCGCCGACCAGCGGCTGGGCCTTCGGCTGGGGCGCCCGCAGCGCGGACGGCGACCACGACGCCAACGACTACATCGACGACCTGTCCATCGACGTCGGGGCCGACAGCCTGATCCAGGGCGTCGTCCGGCATCCGGACGGCACCACGCCGTCCGCGGCCGCGCTGGCCTCGATCCGGCTCGGCCGGTTCGGCGTCACGGAGTCGATCACGCCGAACTCGGGCGGCGCGTGGACGCTTGGCCCCGCGGTGAGTGCCGGAGCCACCGCGATGGTGGTTTCCCAGTTCCCCGCCGGCTACGTGCCGAACGCCCCGGCGGTGCCGGTGTACGGCGGACAGGAGGGGCTCGTCGTGCTGGTGCTGCCGGCGACCAACAGCGGCCCGGCCTCGGTTTCCTCGACCGTTTCCCAATCGGTGGGCGCGACCAATGCGGTGCTCTCCTCGGGACTGTATCCGGGCGGTTCCGCCGCCGGGATCCGGTTCGACTGGGGAACCGGCACCGCCTTCGGCAACGCCACCGCCACCGCGACCCCGGTGAACCAGCTCTCGCTGGACGGCGCCGGCGACTATCTCCAGGCCCCGACGAACACCTGGTTCAGCGGGGGCGACTTCACCCTGGAAGGCTGGGTCCGTCCCCGTTCGTACGGGAACTGGTCCCGCCTCATCGACTTCGGCAACGGCGGCGCTTCGGACACGATCTTCCTCGCCTACTCCGACGGCACCACCGGACGCCCGGCCGTCCAGATCCACGGCAGCTCGATGTCCTCCCTGACCTCGCCGTTCGCCATCCCGTTGAACCAGTGGTCGCACCTGGCGTTCGTCTACTCGGGAACCACGGGAACCCTCTACATCAACGGCCAACCGGTCGCCTCCGCCACCGGGATGGCACGGCCCAACAACGTCTCGCGGACCCGCAACTACATCGGACGGAGCAACTGGTTCGGCTCCACCGCCGACACCGACGCCAACGCCGACATCGGGGAAGTCCGGATCTGGTCGGCGGCGGTCACGGCCTCGGACATCAATTCCTGGATGGCTCGTCCCGCCGATGCGACCCACCCCCAGTTTGGCTCCCTCCAGCTCGACTACACCTTCCGCACCGGGGCGGATCTCGGTTCCGGGAACGTCCGTGACGACGGCCCGAACGGCCGCACCGGCATCCGCCAAGGGGATGCCTCCCTCGTGCAGGGTTCGGGAAACCACTTCTCCCTGGTCCCGGAGAACACCGTCGCGCTCACCGGGCTGCTGCCGGGAACCACCTACTTCTACCGCGCGGTCGCCACCAACGCCGCGGGCACGACCTTCTCGACCACCAATTCCTTCACCACTGCGAAGCCCACCCTCGACGCCCTCGCGGCGCTGACGATCAACGAGGACGTCGGCCTCCAGACGGTCGCCCTGACCGGCATCGGCGATGGGGATCCCACGACCGCACGACCGGTGGTGGTCACCGCGACCTCCTCCGCCCCCTCCCTGATTCCGACGCCATCGGTCTCCTACACCTACTCCGACTCGAATCCCAACGGAACGCTGACCTTCACCCCGGTGCCCAACGCCACCGGGACAGCCACCTTGACGGTCACCGTCGCCTACGCCTCCGGCACCGGCGTCACCTCCAGCGTCAGCCGGACCTTCACCGTGACAGTCAACGCGGTGAACGACTCCCCGGTCGCCGGATGGGGACAGGCCCTGGAATTCGCCGGGGCCGCCGACCCCGCCACCACCTCCGGCAGCGTCGGCACCCTGACCTCGGGATACACGGTGGAGCTGTGGACCCGGCCGTCGTCGCTGCAGAACAGCGAGCTGTTCCGCCTGGTCGCCTCCGGCGTCACCCACCGCGCGTCGCTGACCTCCGCCGGCGCCGTGAACTTCACGACGGCCGCCGGTTCCCTCACCTGGACACCGAGTCCCACCAACGCCCTGGTCGGCGTCTGGACCCACCTGGCCTTCGTCGTCGCGCCCGCGGAGGGACGCCTCCGGCTCTATCGCGACGGACAGAAGGTCGCCGAGGGCACCATCCCGACCGCCACCGCCGCCTTCTCCCCA
>CAIYXO010000290.1 GCA_903930165.1 uncultured Verrucomicrobiota bacterium
AGGCTCCGTCAACTCGAAACCATGCGATCCCTGATCAAGAACTCGTTCCTCTGGTCCTGGCTCCAGCCGGGATATCCGGATGCGGCCCGCCTGATCGCCCAGACCCCGGTGCTGCACGAAACGCTGGAGGGACGCCGGTTCACGGGACGGTGCCTCAATGCCGGCTGCGGGGAAGGCCTCTACTGGAACTTCCTGGAGTCGTTCCAGGAGATCGTCCGGATCGACGACATCGACATCTCCCCGCCGGGTCCGGAGAAGGTTGTCGGCCGCAGGCCGGAACACCATGTGGTCCCGGGTTCGCTGACCGAACTTCCCTACGCGGATGCGAGCTTCGAGAGCTGCCTCTGCACGGAGGTGATCGAACACATTCCCGACCACGCCAAGGCGGCGTCGGAACTGGCAAGGGTCCTGAAACCAGGAGGCCTGCTGTTGGCCTCGGTTCCCCAGACTCCGGCTCCTTGGGACCCCAACCACGCCCGGCAGGGCTACACGGTGGAGGAGTTTCGCGGACTTCTGGAGGGCGCCGGCTTCGAAGTGGTGGCCCACCGCAGCTGCTTCTTCGGATTCATGCGGGCGGTCATGCACTACTGGCGGAAGCCCCTGGTCCGTGTCGGTGGTGCAAGGACTCCCTACATTCCGAATCTCGTGCTGCGCGGTCTCGTCGGCCTCGACCGCGCCCTGCGTCCTGGAAAGCCATGGGACCTCGTGGTCTGCGCGATCCGTCGGCGCTGAAGCCTCCGGTGGGGTCTCCACTCCGACAAGGCCGCGGAGACCTCAGAGCGGCACCTTCATCCACATCTTGAAGCGGATGTGGCTCACATAATGCCGCAAGGCCACCTCCGGACCGGTGAACGTGTCCCGGGCAAGCCATTGGTCCTCGATGCGCAGGACGTAACGCTCCGGATCCAATGCCTTCCCGCCGCTTCCCCGGATCGCCAGGTGGGTCAGGGTCTGTTCGGTGAAGAAAACCGGCTCCCCTTCCAGCGTCCCGAAGCGTCGCATCGGCTCCGACCAGTCGATCGGACCCGGAATCGCCAGGAACCCGGCGTTCACCGGTGATTCCCGGTCGGCTTCACCATGGATCAGCCGAAGGTCGAGGGAAGGATAGGGGTCGAGAAGGTAGCCGGGGGCGCTTCTTTCCCAGAAGCCCCGGCTTCCCAGTTCGGCCGCCTTCGGGAAGTAGAGAATGTCCGAGTCGGCATAGATGCACGGAGCCAACGAATCCGCAGCCCGCATGACCAGAAGCTTCCTTCCCATCGGGATCGCCTCCGCATAGCGGCGCATCCGATCGTTGGCTAGGCCACCGCCGAACTGCTCCAAGGACAAGATCTCAAGACGCGGTTCAAACAACCGGAGCATGCGGGTCTCGAAGTCGCCCAGAGTTCCGTCCGACACGAGAACCGACCTCCGCGGACGCCCCACCCACCTCCGGAAGGAAAGCCAGCTGGCCACCTGTTCCGGGAAGTCCCTCCGGCCGCAGAACCCGAGGAGCGTCAGGGGCAACTCCGGCAAGGACGGGTCGGGGGCACATACGCGGTCCGGAATCCGGGCGGCGAACCGTCGCCGCCGCCAATCCGCATACCGCCGCATGACATGGAAGGCGATGGACGCCATGGCGGCAGCGTGTCTGAAGCCGGAACCGAGGAGAAGCCGGGAGCGGCGTCTTCGACAACCGCGGCGGACAAGCCACCCCGGAACGGGCCGGACTCAGCGACGGGGTCCGGTCGCGCGTTCGAGGGCGGACAGCACGTCGGCCTGCGACAGGATGCCGTCTGGAAGCGCAATCGGATCCAGGGAAGGATCGGCCGGATAGACCAGCACCAGCGGCACTCCGGCCCGCCGGAAGCGCCGCAGCTCGGCGGCGATCACAGGATCCTCGAAGGTGAAGTCCCCGATCAACGAGGCGAACTTAAGTTCCTCGATCCTCTTCGCCACAGGCGCGACCTCGATGGCGCGACGCTTGTTGATCTGGCAGGTGGTGCACCAGTCCGCAGTGAAATCGACCAGAACGGGGCGCCCCTGACGGCGCAACGCGGCGACGGTCTCAGGCGACCAAGCCGCCCAGGCGATGGGACCCGAGTGCAAGGACTTGGCCTGTCCCCGTGCCGGAGGATGGCGCCAGTCCAGTTCCCCTTCCAGGAACCATCCGTAGGCGGTCACGGCCACTGCCAGAAGGGCCAGCCAGCCGAGGACAGTCGATTTGCGGGCGTGCTGGACAAAGGTGCCGAACACCCACGCCGCCAAGGCGACGGCAACCAGGAACATCGCAACCCAGAAAGCCTTGTCGGTGCCGTAGTGGGGCGTGGTGAGTGTGAAAAGCCAGAGGCCGGTGGCCAGGACCGGGAAACCCATCGCCACCTTGAACGTCACCATCCAATTGCCCGGTCGGGGAAGGAATCGGAGCCATGCGGGCTGCCAGCAAAGCAGGACATAGGGGAAGGCGAGTCCGGCACCGGCGGTCAGGAAGAAGAGGAGGATGGTGCCGGAGGATTGGGAGAGGGCGTAGCCCAGCGAGACACCGAGGAAGGGTGCGGTGCAAGGAGTGGCCAGCAACGTGGCCAGGACACCGTTGAAGAAGGCTCCTCCTATCCCCTCCTTGCCGGCGAGATCCGAGGCGGACTGCATCGCGGCTCCGGGAAGGATGACCTCGAAGATTCCGAAGAGATTCAACGCAACCAGGAGCACCAGTGCGGTGGTGACCAGCAGGAACTTCGGGTTCTGGAACTGCATACCCCAGGAGGCGGTGCCCCCGGCAGACTTCACTCCGATCACCAAGGCCGCCAGGGCCAGGAACGAGGCCAGGACTCCCGCCCCATAGACCAACCCCATCAGGCGAACACGACCAGGCTGCTGGCTGGCCTGCCCAACGAAACCAAGGATCTTCAAGGCGATCACCGGAAGGACGCACGGCATGATGTTGAGAACCAGCCCGCCCAGGAATGCCGCGACCAACATCCCGCCAAAGGACGACCCGCCTGAACCTCCGGAAGACGGGGTAGCGGCGGCTCCATTGGAGAGCGCGTCTGACGGCTTCGGCACTCCCGTCTCGATCTCGGACTCGAACGAATATCCGACTCGTTCTCCTCCGGGGAGCCTGCGGACAAGGAGTCCACCGGCCTTGGCGGGCCAAGCGGCCTCAAAGCGGGTGAAGACGGGACTGAAGACCGCTTCCAAGCCTTCTCGACGGAAATCCGCGGATGCAGCCCACTGGCCCTCCGGGACGCGGTCGAGGCAGATTTCCCAATCGCCTCCGTCATGTGGGAAACGAAGCGCCGCCGAACGTTGATCACCGGTATCCGGCGCCTTGTCCCATTGCGCCCTCAACGTCCCGGGAAATGGCTTCGGAAGCCGAGCCCGTGCTTCCTTGACGGCAAGGCCTCCCTCTCCGTCGATCCTCTGTGGACCAATCGATATCTTCAGGGGAAGCGTCGTGGATCCCTTGATGCAGCTCTTTTCGCATTCGAGCCACGAAACCTTGGCGGTGAGTTCATAAACGCCGGGTTGAACACCTGCGCCGACCGAGAGAGTCGACAGGAGACGAACCGTGTCGTGGAAGGCGAAGACAACCAGCGTTTCTTCAACGATTCGCTCGGGAACCGGCCATTCCAACGGCGCGGCAGCGAAGCCCTCAGGAAGCGTCCAAACCACCTTTGTGGCCTGCCCGGCATCACCGGGACTACGCCAATAGGTATGCCAACCAGGCGACATGGCGAGCTCCACGGCCACCGTGACGGTATTGCCCGGGGACACCTGGGAAAACTCGGGCCTCAGACGCACCTGGGTGGTGGTCTGGGCCA
>CAIYXO010000291.1 GCA_903930165.1 uncultured Verrucomicrobiota bacterium
CGCGCACGCCGATTGGAGGAGGAGGCCCGCCGAATTCGTGAGTTGTCCCAGCGCATCCGACGCGAGGCCGCCCGCGACGCACTGGTCCGCGAACTGGCCGGACCCGACGAATCGTCACGCCTCGCCCGGGCGGTCCTTCTCCTCGCCGCACACGACCAGCCCGGCCTCGACGTCGAAGCCTGCCTGCTTGAGATCGACACGCTCGCCACCCGGCTCAGACCTCGCGTGGCCGCGATCCGGGAACCCTCGGAACGCGTCGCCGAACTCCGGCGCTTCCTGTTCGAGGAGGAGGGATTCCACGGTTCCCGTTCCGACTACAGGAACAACGCCAACAGCCACCTCAACCGGGTCCTCGAGGACCGTGAAGGCATCCCGATCACGCTCGCGGTGGTCTTCCTCGAAGTCGGCCGGGCCGCCGGCATCGGAGACCTCCACGGACTTCCCCTGCCCGGCCATTTCCTCGTGAAGCACTCGCCGTCCGGCGCCGACCCACGTCTCTACGACCCCTACCATGGCGGGGTCCCGATCCTGTTCTCGGCCGCCGACGAACTGGGATCCGAAAGCGCCGGAGTCCCCGTCCGGAGCGAACTCATGGAACCGGCGACGCGGCGCGGGATCGTGGTCCGGATGGTGAACAACCTGCGCGCGTTCAACCTGGAGTCGGCAGGGATCGAGGCCGCCCTGCCCTATTCGGACCTGCTGGTCGCGCTCGCCAACACCTCGGCCGCCGAGGCCTCCGAACGTCTCGACCGCGCACGGCTGCTGACACGCTCCGGAAAACGCGCGGCGGCGGCCGAGGACCTCCGAAAGGTTCTCACGCTCGAGGCACCGGGGATCGATCTCGACCGTGTCGCCACCGCCCTCCGCAGCCTCGGGAACGAACCCTGAACGGAATTCCTCCCCATGAAACCCTTTCGCCGCAAGCTCATGATCCTGCTCTTGGCCCGCGCACTCGGCGGGGTGCTCTTCGCCGCCGACGACGCTTCGGATTCCCTGGAGCATTGGAAGGAGGTCGTCCGCGCGAAGTTCCCCAAGGTCCGCCAACTGCCCACCGCCGAGCTGGCCCTCCGCCTCGCCGACACGAATTCCCCGGCCCCACTGTTGCTGGACGTCAGGAAGGAGGAGGAGTTTCGGGTCTCCCGCATCCCGGGTGCGGTGCGCGTGGATCCCGACGCCAAGGCGAAGTCGCTCGCCAAGATCCTCTCCAAGTCCGATCGGCCGGTCGTGGTCTACTGCTCCGTGGGCTGGCGTTCCTCGGCCTTGGCCCAACGCCTCGCCGAGGCCGGCCACACGAACGTCTCCAATCTTGAGGGCTCGATCTTCGGATGGGCCAACGAAGGGCGTCGGCTCGTCGACGACCAGGGCGAGGCCACGAAGGTCCATCCCTACAACAAGACGTTCGGGCGTCTGCTCCACCCGGAACGCCGGGCCGACCCATGAGCCTGCCCGAGGACACCACGTCCCTCGTCCGCTACCGGGCCGCAGCAAGCACACTCTGGCTCCTGCTCCTCCTCGTCTGGGAGTCGCTGGCGCCCGCCATCCACGCCTTCCGCAGCCGTGGGGACCGCGGACGCCACGCCCTGCGGAACCTGCTGCTGGGCGGGATCAACGCCGCCCTCACCGGCCTCGTGTTCGTCGCCCTCTGGTCGTGGACCTCCGCCTGGGCCGCGGGAAACGGGATCGGACTGCTCCACGTCGTCTCCCTTCCGCCGCCTTTGCGCTGGTGCGCCGCCATCCTGCTCTTCGACCTCTGGACCTACCTCTGGCACCGCGCCGGACACCGGCTTCCCCACCTCTGGGGCTTCCACCGGGTGCACCACTCGGACGCCTCCATGGACGTCACCACGGCCAACCGCTTCCACGCCGTCGAGATCCTCATCTCCAGCGTGCTGCGCATCCCGCTCATCGCACTGCTGGGCCTGCACATGCCCGAGGTTGTGCTCTACGAGACGCTGCTCCAGTTCGTGGTGCAGTTCCAACACGCCAACATCCGCCTTCCAGCCCCGATGGAAGCCCTGCTCCGGCTCGTCGTGGTCACGCCGGGACTGCACCGCGTCCACCATTCCCGCTGGCAGCCGGAGACGGATTCGAACTTCTCGTCGCTCCTGACGGTCTGGGACCGGCTCTTCGGAACGTTTCGGGTCCGCGAAGACGAAACGGGGCTCCGGCTTGGGCTGGACGGCTTCGACGACGAACGCCAACAGCGCTTCGCCGGACTCTGGCGCATGCCGTTCCTCAGGCCCGGGCCGCCGACCTCGGACGAAGCAGCCAGAAGTAGAGCACCGGGACCGCCATCCGGCTGATCAGCAACGAGGCGATTTCCCCGGCCATCAGCGAGAGCGCCAGGCCCTGGAAGATCGGGTCGCCGAGGATC
>CAIYXO010000292.1 GCA_903930165.1 uncultured Verrucomicrobiota bacterium
AGCTGGCACTGCTTGCCGGTGAGGCCGCGGGCGCCGACGTCGACCAGCATCAGGTGGTTCTCCGTGCCGCCGCTCACGATGCGGAATCCGTTGCGCTTCATCCCCTCCGCGAGGGCCGCGGCATTCTTCACGATCTGCTGCTGGTAGGCCTTGAAGCCGGGCTGCAGGGCCTCGTGGAAGCAGACGGCCTTGGCGGCGATGACGTGCATCAGCGGGCCGCCCTGGATGCCGGGGAACACCTGGGAATCGATCGCCTTCGCGTACTGCGCCTTGCAGAGCACGAGTCCGCCACGGGGACCACGCAGGGTCTTGTGGGTGGTGGTGGTGACGAAGTCGGCGTGCGCGACGGGGCTCGGATGGACGCCGGCGGCGACGAGTCCCGCGATGTGGGCGATGTCGGCAAGGAGCATGGCGCCGACCTCGCGGGCGATCTCGCCCATGCGCTGGAAGTCGATCACGCGGGAATAGGCCGAGGCGCCCACGGTGATCATCTTGGGCCGGTGCTCCCGGGCCATGACGGCGAGCTGGTCGTAGTCGATGCGTTCGTCGCCCTGGCGGACGCCGTAGTGGACGATCTCGAAGAACTTTCCGGAGAAGTTGGCCTTGTTGCCGTGGGTGAGGTGGCCGCCATGGCTGAGGTCCATGGTCAGCAGCTTGTCGCCCGGCTTCAGCATTGCGAAGTAGACCGCCATGTTGGCGCCGGAACCGGAGTGCGGCTGCACGTTGGCGTGATCCGCCCCGAAGAGCTGCTTGGCGCGGTCGATCGCGAGCTGTTCGGCCTCGTCCACGAACTCGCATCCGCCATACCAGCGCTTCTTCGGATAGCCCTCGGCGTACTTGTTGGTCAGCACGCTTCCCTGGACTTCCATCACCGCAGGGCTCGTGAAGTTCTCGCTGGCGATCAGTTCGATGTTCTCGAGCTGGCGGCGGCGTTCGTTGCGGATGATCCCGGCGATCTGGGGATCGACGGCTTCGATGCTGGTGGACATGTCGGATTCGAGCTTCAGGACACGGCGCTCATGGCGCCCGCCTTCAAATTCGGAGTTGAGGAAGGTGTCGACGATGCCGGCGGCGGCTTCCGGCGGGACGAACCGGGCCCCGAGGCAGAGGATGTTGGCGTCGTTGTGCTGACGGCAGAGGGCGGCGCCCTCGACGTTGTGGACCACGGCGGCCCGGATGCCGCGGACCTTGTTCGCCGCGATGCTGATGCCCACGCCCGTGGAGCAGACCAGGATGCCCTGGTCGGCCTCTCCCTCGGCGACGATTTCCGCCACGGCGCGGCCGTAGTCGGGGTAGTCCGTGGACTCGGTCGACCGGGTGCCGACGTCGATGACCGTGATTCCCTGGCGGGTGAGCAGCCCCTTGATGGACTCCTTGAGCTGGTACCCGGCGTGGTCGGAACCGACCGCCACAGTGCGGGTCGCCTTCGGAAGCTCGCCTTCCTTGACGAACTGGATGGCGGACTCGACGGCCCGTTGGATCTGGTCCCGGCAATCGACGTATCCCTCCAGCGGTCCACCGATCGGATCCGAGATGTCGAGGTCGATGTCCGAGACGCCCTCCTCGAACTCTCTCAGCACGAAGAGCTTCTCTGCGGCCTCGGGATAGAGCATGGCGATGCCTTCGACATGTCCGCGGGTCAGGCCGAAGATGTAGTCCGCCTCGCGGATCATCCGCCCCGTCAGCATCTTTGCGCTGTGTCCCGTGAGTTCGACGCCGATCTGGCGAAGGGCCGTCACCGAGTGGGAGCTGGCCGCCTGGCCGTTGATCGCCCCGATTCCGGCGGACAGGACCCTCCAATCCGGCCGGTCCGCCAATGCGCGACGGGCCAGGGCCTCGGCCATCGGACTGCGGCAGGTGTTGCCGGTGCAAACGAAAAGAAGGGTCTTCATCGCCAAACGAAGGGCCGAAAAGTGGGAGTGAAGGTGGGGATGGTCAACGGGATTTGCCGATGAGGCCGGGGCTGGCCCCGGTGGCCTCCCACCCTCGGCCAATCCGGCGGAACAACATCCGGGCGGCAACGTTCCGGGTTCAGTGCTGGCTCCAGCCCCAGCGGGCGCTCAACGGCCAGAACACCCATCCGGAACAGCCGACGATGCGTTCCTCCGGGAAATAGGGAAGCGGCCACATGCGGGAATCGGAGCTGTTCATGGTGTTGTCGCCGAAGCAGAGCACCTGGCCCGCCGGCACGGTCAGGCCGTTGGCGGCGTCGGGGAAGTTCGGCGTCGAACGGCTCATGGAATCCAGTTGCGCCTTGTTGCGTAGGAACTGCTCCCGGAGCGGCCCCGCCGGCGGGATCATCGTGGCATTGGTGAAGCCCCTCCAGATCGCCGCCTTCTCCGAGGCGATCTGCGCCAGCCCGGCCTTGGCCGACGGATCGGTGCTGTGCATCAGTTCGTACTCCACCTCGTGGGGCGAGAACCAGTAGCCCTCGGCGAACCCGATTCCGTTGACGTGACCGGAGTAGCGGCTTGAGGCCGGATGCAGCGACGGGTCGAAGGAATAGACCTTCTCGAAGCCGCTGTCGGTGGACTCGATCCGACGGCCGTTGATGGTCGCATGGCGGTCGTCGCCGATGGTCACCGTCTCCCCACCCAGCGCGATCAGGCGCTTGATGTAATGGGTGTTGGCCGTCATGCCCGGATGCTTGAGCGACTTGAAGACGACGGTCTCGCCCCGCTGGGGACGACGGAAGTTGTAGGTGACGCGGTCGACAAAAAGGCGGTCGCCGGACTTGATGCGGCAGCGGATGATCGGCTCGCCGGCCTTGAAACGCCGCTGGGGAAAGGTCCCGTACTCGTTCACCAGGCTCATGTGACGCGGGAAATCCTGGCGCCCCTCGCTCATCGAGGTGGAGACCGGATACTCCCGGTTGCCCACCCGGACGACGAACTTGCGTCCCAGCAGGTTCTGGATGGCGGAGCCGGGCGCGGGGCCCTCGACGCCGGCGAACTCGCCGTCTTCCGTCGCGATCACCTCGACGTAATGGTATCCGAACAGGGCCCATTCCGCGGCCCGCACGAAGGCGTTGGGAACCTGTTGGCCGTTGAATCGCAGGTCTTCCGAGGTGATGCCGTTGAAGGTGGGCTGGGCCGAGCCGGTGGGTATCACCATCGGCTGGAAGAAGAACTGGCGGAAGGCGAAGAGCAGGATCGCCATGGTCACGAAGCCTTCCAGGTTGTCCCGGATGGAGGCGTTCGGATAGGCGTTGAGCCACTGGTTGGCAGAGGCTTCGAGACGCCGCATTTCGGCCTGGATCTCCTCCTTGGTTCCGGTGGTGCGCAGCTGCCGGAGCCGGGCGATCGCCGACTCCATCTCCTCGACGTTCTTCGACGCCAGTTCGTCGCGCTGGTGGTTGAGGATCTTCTCTGCCGAATCGGCCAACTGGCCTGCCTCCCGGTAGACCTTCCAAAGCAGATGACGGATCACGGACATGCGTGCGCGGACAGTCGGGGAACCCTCCGCATGGCGCGAGAAGAAATGAGATGGCTTGGGACGCGGCGGCGTCACGCCCGGCCGGTGCGGTTCACCGACGTTCCCGGCGGCGGTGATCTTGCCGGGAGCGGCTCGGTTCGCGCAGGTTTCCGGCATGCCTCCTCTGCGTGCCCTCTCCGGCGCCCTCGCGATGCTCCTGCTTGGGGGAGTCCCAGGGCCCGCTTCCGCGGATCCGTCGGACGCGACCGGTGCGGCCGCTCCTTCGGCGGACGCGATGACGGCGGTTTCGCGCCTGAAGGTCGCTCGCGGGATGGCGGTGTCGCCCTGGGCCACGGAGCCGATGGTCCGGGACATCACCAGCCTGTCCTTCGACGGAGCCGGGAGGGCCTATGTGGTGGAGACGGGGCGCCGTCGCACCAGCGTGTTCGACGTCCGTGGGCTTGGGGCGTGGTTGGAAGACGACTTCGCGTTCCGTTCCACCGGCGACCGGCAGGATTTCCTGAGAAGGGTGCTGGATCCGGCCGATCCCCGGTATTCGGCCTTCGTGGCGGCGGTCACCAAGGCGGGTAAGGGAGGATTCCAGGACTTCAACCGCGACGGGATCATCGACTGGAATGACCTCGAGGTGGAGTCCGAGAGGGTTCGGCTGCTGACCGACACCGATGGCGACGGGCGGGCCGACCGGGTGGAGACCTTCGTGGACGATTTCCGCAGTCCGATCGGTGGCGTGGCCGCCGGGGTGTTGGTGGAGGGCGAGCATGTCTGGTTCTCGTCGATTCCGGACCTCTGGCGGTTTGATGCCGGCGACCGGCGGTTCTCCGGGGCCGGTCCCGCGTCCCCGGAGCTGCGGGCCGCGAAGGAATCCCACCGGATCCTCACCGGCTTCGGAGTGCACATCGCCTTTGGGGGACATGACCTGCACGGACTCACCCTTGGACCGGATGGGAGGCTCTACTTCAGCATCGCCGATCGCGGCACTTCGGTGACGAACCGCGAAGGTTTGCGGATCTCGCTTCCGGACACGGGAGCCGTCTTCCGATGTGAGCCGGATGGAAGCCGGATGGAGGTGTACGCCTCGGGGTTGAGGAACCCGCAGGAACTCGCGTTCGACGACCTGGGGCGGCTCTGGACCGGCGACAACAACGGCGACGGCGGGGACAAGGCGAGATGGACACTCGTCCTCGAAGGGGCCGACTACGGCTGGACCCTGGGTTGGCAATGGCTGCCGAAGATGGGGGCCTGGAACTCGGAACGCCTCTGGCATCTCCGGGATGGAAACAGCGCCGCGTATCTGGTGCCTCCCGTGGCCCATGTGGGTCACGGTCCGGCGGGAATCGCCCACTATCCCGGCACCGGCCTTGGGGACCGGTTTCGGGGACACTTCTTCTATGCCGACTTCCCCGGGGGAGTGCGGACTTTCCAAGTGGAGCCGCAAGGGGCCTTTTTCCGAGTGGCACAGGCCGGCCCGTGGATGGAAGACAACTCGTCGACCAACCGCATCGGGAAGCTCCTGTGGGATCTCTCGCCGGTGGACGTGACCTTCCCGCCGTTCGGCGGCGTCGTCGTGGCGGACTGGGTCCAGGGCTGGGACAAGACCGGGAAGGGTCGGCTCTGGCATGTGACGGACCCGGCTCTCTCCGGTGACCGGATGATCGCCGAGGTTCGCCGGTGGCTCGCGGAAGGTCCGCGCGCGGTCGACACCTCGGGGTTGGTGGGCCGGCTGGATCATCCGGACCAGAGGGTGAGGCTCTCCGCGCAAAGGGAGCTGGCCCGGCGCGGTTCCTCGTCGATGCGGCCGCTGCTTCGAACCGCATCGAATGCCGGGACCCGGTTGGCGCGAATCCACGCCATCTGGGCGATGGGCCAGATCGTCCGTTCGGACCCTGCGCTTAAGGGTGGGGACAAACTCCGTTCCTTGCGTCCCCTTTTGAAGGACCGGGATCCGGAGATCCGCGCGCAGGTCCTGCGGCTGTTGTCGGAAGCCGACGATCGCGGTTGGATCCGCGGACTTGCGTCACACCTTTCAGATGCCGAGGCGGTGGTTCGGGTCGCCGCACTGGAAGCGGTTCGGAGGATCCAGGAAAAGGGGGCGCAGCTGGCTCCGGAGACGGCATGGGCGGTCGCGAGCCTTGCGGCCGGGGAACATGAGCCGGATCCGGCAGAGTTCCATGCTTTGACCCGGGCGGTTCCGGTGGTGGAGTCCTTCCATTACCTCGGGGAGGATCCGCCTGCGGGGTGGACGCCTTCGCCATCCCGGATCGGTCATGGACGGGAACTGGCCTCGTCGCCGTACGCCGACCGGCTCCGGTTGGCCTTGCTGATCCGGTTGCGGCGGGAAGGCGATCCGGAAGTCGCGAGATTCCTGGGCTCCTCGAATGCGGTCCTGGCCCTGGAGGCGGCGCGTGCGGTGAACGACGTGCCGATATCGTCGGGTTTCCCGGCCTTGGCCGCCTTGCTCCCGGAAAACGTCCCGGCTCTTCCTCGTGATGGGGAGGAGCGTCTTGGTGGAGTCCGCCTGAAGCGGGAAGAGGCGAGGGGTTGGATCCTGCGGCGAGCCGTCAACGCCGCGTTCCGACTGGGTGAGGCGTCGGGTGCGGCGGCGATCGGAAGTCTCGGTGCGGATGCAAACCGGCCTGAAGCCCTACGCATCGAGGCGATTGAGGCCTTGGCCGACTGGGGGCGTCCCCCGTCCCGGGACCGGATCGTGGGTCTGTACCGGCCCCTCGCCCCGCGCGATCCGGAACCGGCCTTGGCGGCAATGGAGGCAATCTGGATGGCGATGGAGTCCCCCGCGACGCCTGCGGCTGTGGCCGTCGCGGCTGTGCGGGCGGCGGAACGCCTTCAGCCGCCCCGCCTGCGCGACCTCCTGAGGCGGACCGCATCAAGCCCCTTTGCCGAGGTCCGGAAGGAAGCCGCCCGGGTCGAGGCCGCCGTCCGCAAGGAGTCCTGGGAATCGCTGTTGTCGTCGCTCGAGACCGGTTCGGTGCGTGAACGGAGGGCAGCGTTCGGGCGACTGGCTTCCACTGGGAATCCCGAATTGCCCTCCGTGGTGGAGAAGTGGATCCGGAAGGTGGCGGCCGGTGATGTGGAGTCGACCCTGCAGGCCGACATCCTCGACCTGGCCCGGCTTCCCGGTCTTCCGTCCACGGTCGGGGAGGCATTGGCGGCATGGAAGCGGGGGCTTCCGGAGACCGATCCGCTCGCGGCGTTCCGTCCCGCATTGGAAGGAGGCGATCCGGAAAACGGGCGACGTCTGTTCGCCGAGCGGGCCGACTGGGGATGCCAACGGTGTCACAAGCTCGGGGGAGTGGGTGGAGATGTCGGACCGGAGTTGGCCGGGCTCGGACGGAAGCGGGGACGCGAACACCTTCTGCGCTCGATCCTGCAACCCGGCGCCGAGATCGCGACCGGTTACGAGAGCGTCGTGGTTGGCACCAGTGACGGCGGAACGATCGCCGGAATGCTGCGCTCCGAGACGCCGGAGGCGCTCGTGATCCTCACCGGCGACGAAGGCCCGGTGAGCATCCTGAAGTCGCGTGTCGTGAGCCGCGAGCGGGCGCCGTCGGCGATGCCGGAGGGGCTTGGGGAACTGATGACCCTTCGCGAGATCCGGGACGTGGTCGAGGCGCTCCTGGACTGAGCCGCCGTCGGTCCGGAGATTGCCGTCGGTCAGAGCCAGGGCTGCAGCAGTTCCTTTTCCTGGCGCTTGAGGGAGCCGATGTCGATCTGGCGCGCATAGCGGCGTGCCGCCTCGCGCTGTTGGTTGGCCCCGAGGATGGCGACGTAGGTCACCTGCTCACGCGTGGACAGTTTCGACCATTCCGGTGTGCCCTGCTCGAAGGTGCTGAGCGCGGCAGCCGAATCCCCCTTCCGGAGCCGGACGAGGGCCAACGCGGAGACGAAGCGCCGGTTTTTCGAGGGGTCGGCATCCTTTTCCTCTTCGATCACCTTCTTGAGGGAGCTTTCCGCGTTGTCGAGATTGCTTCCATTGAGCGCCTCCCTTTCCGCCCGTTCCGCGGCCAACCTGAAATCGTTTGGCGCGAAGTTGCTCAGTCGGGTGAGAACGGTGATCTCCGCTTCGACCTGGTCCCGATCCTTGGCGAGACGGAGCGCCTGCCCTCCTGCGGCGAGCATCAGGTTCTGGAACTCGGAGATTCGGGTCCAGATGCGGATCGCGATGTCCGGCAGGCCGATTTCCTCGGCGAGGCGGGCGATGAAGATGAGGGCGTCGGTATTCCGTGAAGAGATGTCGGCGGCACCGAGGAGCAGGTTCTCCGCGTCCGGGAACCGGCCTTCGGCGGCTGCCATGCGGGCCCTCAGGATCAGGTGGGTAGACTCCGGGATGCGGTGATCGCTCTTGCGGAGGAAAGAGGCGAGATCCTGCCATTTCGCTGTCCGGGCGAGGGCTTCACCATGGTGGGCGCCCAAGACCGGGTCCAGGAGTGCGCGGTCTTCCGGAAGGACTTCCAGCAACCCGGCCGGGTCCCTCGGCAGGAGCCAAGAGGCGAGCAGGATGGAGTTGGTCGTCGAGGATTCGGCCGCCAGCTGGGATTTGGCCTTCGCGGCGATCTCGGGACGCTCGTTGGTCCGGGCCTGCCAGCGCAGGGTCAAGGCACTGATGTTGTTGGTGATGTTCCCGAGGTTGAGGTCGAGAATGGCCAACAATTCGGGAATCTGTCCCGAGTTCATCTGGCCGCTGTTGACCAGCCGGCTGATGGCCGGCGTCTGCAGCGGGCCCTGGACCCGAGCGACGTCGGTCAGGAGGGCAAGCCCCTGGCCGGCCAGGGGCGGATTGGTATTCCCGATCAGCAGGCTTCCGAGGTTGAACTGATTGGTGAGGTCGAGCGGATCCTGGGCGAGCGCATAGCGGGCAAGTCCGATGGCCCGGTCCGTGAAGCCGGTCTCGGTGAGATGGGTGATTCCCAGTCTCAGGATCCGGGAGTTGGTGGACTGGGCCGGTGCGAGTTCGGTCAGAAGCGGGGCGGACACATCGGCCCGGTGCAGTGCGACCGAAGTCTCGAGGAAGTTGATCTTGTCTTCGAAGGTGGCCCTGCCCAGAGCCGTCAGAATCTGCCAATCCTGCAGTGCCGCCCCGGGATTGAGTCGAAACAGGTACTGGGCGCGGAGCCGGACGACCCCGGGATCGTTGGGGGCGAACCGGTTGGCGGCCTTGAGCGGAACGATCGCATCGTTGGTCTTGCCGGCAACCAGCAGCGCGGAGGCCTCGGCGGCAAGCTGTCGGCCACGGTACTCCTTGAATCGGGGATACCCGAACTTCTGGGCCAACATGGCCGCGATGCCTAGAGCCGGAATGCCGACGAAGACGAAGAATGCCTTCTTGGAGGAACCCATCCTACGGCGTTTGCGCGCCTGTGTGTTCGGGGGAGGAGTGTTGGGCGGGTTCGGTTTCATTGGGTCGTCAACCAGGGGGCCACCAACGGTTTCTCCTGCAGGTGCAACAAGTCAACCGGGACTCGTCGAGCCATCCGTCGTGCGGATTCCCTCTGCCCTGCGGCACCGAGCAGGGCGACGTATACCGCCTTGGCCCTCGGGGAGGCACGTTCGAAGTCGAAGGCGGCATCTTCGAGGAGGGCCAGGCCCGAAGAGGGTTCTCCGGTCCTCAGGCGCGCCAACGCGAGTCCGACCCTCCAGTCGATCCGGTCGGGTTGCGATTCGTGGAGACCCAGGAGCGTTTTCGCCGCCTTGGCGGTCTCTTCCTCGAAGAGCAGGTCGAGGACCGCGGCTTCGGCGGTGAAGGATTCGTCCGAGCTGAAGAAGTTGGCCAGGCGGTGGACCGAACGGTGGAGAAGCGACAGGTCGTCCATGGACTTGGCCATCCTGCTGATCTGCCTTGCGGCCTCCACCGAATGTCTCGGGTCGCCAAGAAGGGCCTCCCAAGCGGTCAACGCGGCATTGGTCATGCCCTGGGCCTCGGCGGTTCGTGCCAATACGGGCAGCCATCGCCTGTCATCACCGGCGAATTCGACCGCGGCGCGGTACTCGGACTCGGCTTCGGTCCTGCGACCTGAGGCCATGGAGCTCCGCCCCTTGAAATACCTCAGCACGCCGGGAGACAGCCCGGGTTTTTCGTCGGACAGGATGGCTTCGAGTTCATTCCAGCGTCCGGCGGTGGCGAGTCCCTCGCAGCGGATCATCTGGAGGTTCAGGTTCGTCCGGGCCATCGGTTCGGGAAGCCAGTCCGGAAGACGCGACGCTGCGTTTCTCAACAGCCATTCGCACACCTGGAAGGTCGCGGCCCGATCCGCCCCCGGGGGAACCGTGGCAAGCAGTTCGTCGACCGGCGACCCCTGGGCGTCCGAGGGGAAGCGGAGTCGGGTCGAGGCCAAGGCGAGGCGGATGGCGAGCGGCGGATTTGTCCGGGAGGAAAGCCGACGGAATAGGGTGTCCGCCTCGGACCTTTTGAGGTCCGGAATCTCGGACAGCTCCAGTGCGGCCTCGACGGAGCCCTCGCCGCCTTCGGCGACCAGCGACCACGCGAGCCTCCTGCCTTCATCCCTGAGTTTTCCCGGAGGGAACTCGAGGAGCACGGTTCCAAGCAGAAGCTGGTTCTTCCGGTTGTCGGGCTCGTGTGAGAGCAGGAAGCGGGCGGTTCGGGTCGCGCGGGGGATGTCCCGCAAAAGGAGGTGCTGCCGGACCAGAAGCCGAAGGAAGACCGGATTGGTGGGGTTCGCCTTGACCAGTTCGGCCA